>DASZVM010000962.1:0-12154 GCA_035547295.1 Puia sp.
GTAGCATACGTCCAGGACCATCAGGTAGGTGGCCCTGAACAGCAGATCGATGCCTCCGTTGAGCAGCATCAGGTAAAGGTTGGTGAAGGTATCTTTCCACGTATACGACCTTTTTCTATGTCTGTAATTGCTCAACAGCACTTCCAGGCCGATGATGATGACATACAAAGGGGTAGAGACCAACAGTAATATTTGCTCTTTCAGGTGCACGATGGTCAAAAGTAAACGAAAAAACGGACCTTTGTAGTATATACTTGTTAATCATCCACTAATGACCGAAGAATTACGTAACTGGGAAAAGAGGTCTGCCGGCCGGCAGAAGGATTACAAGCGGCTGCTTCAACGGGCTGATAAAAAGCAGGACAGGAATAGGGTGCTGTCCCTGCTGCCCGCGTTCCATGAAGAGGCTTTCGGACTGGTGGATTGTCTTGCGTGCGCCAATTGCTGCAAGCGCTATTCTCCCCGGTTTAAGACACCTGACATCAAACGCATCGCCCGGCATCTGCGGATGAAGGAAAGCGATCTGATCGATACTTATCTCCGTCTCGATGAGGACGGGGATTATGTAGTAAAGACGACTCCCTGTCCTTTCCTGGGACAGGATAATTATTGCAGCATTTACGAAGTGCGGCCTTCCGACTGTGAGCGGTTTCCCTACACGGATGAGGATGTGTTCATAAAAAGACCGGCCATTACGCAAAAGAACTCCACTTTCTGTCCCATCGTATATGTCGTGCTGGAAAGGCTGGATGCGGCGCTTGCGCGTGATTAATACTCCATCTTCCGGAGACTGGGCGCTTTGAACCAGGTGAAAGCCACTACGGCAATGGTCATGCATCCCCCAAAAACAACGGAAGGTACAACGCCAAGGAGACCGGCCATCAGACCGCTTTCAAACATGCCCAGTTCATTGCTGGAATTGATGAACATCGAATTGACGGCGGATACTCTCCCCCGCATGATATCAGGGGTCTTGATTTGCAGGATGGTGCCCCGGATGACTACGCTGATGCCATCCAGCGCGCCGCTGACGAGCAGGGCGATATAGGAAAGAAGATACCATCTTGAGAGGCCGAACGCGATGATGCAGAGTCCAAAGCCTGTAATGGCATACATGAGTATCAGTCCTTGTTTATGTCTCAGCGGGAACATGGTCATGGAGAAGATGGTGCATATAGATCCGATGTCGCTGGCGGCGTTCAGCCAGCCGAAGCCGATGGGCCCGATCTTTAAGATATCCCTTGCGTAGACGGGTATCATGGCCACGGCGCCCCCAAAGAGGACGGCAAACAAGTCCAGCGCCATAGCGCCCAGCACTTCCCGGGTCCTGAAAACAAACCGCAGACCGTCCTTTATGCTTTCCCAGGTCTTTTTCTCCGTACTTACCAGCATGACGGGTTTGGGTGCGATCCTGGAAAGGCAATAGAGGGCGATGCAGACATATAGGGCAACGGTGATAAAAGAATTCAGATAGGTCGTATGGGCGATGAGGAATCCTCCCGTGGCGTGACCCAGCACGGAAGCAAAGAGGTAGGCGCTGGTATTGAGCGTGACGGCTGAAGGCAGCTGCTTGTGGGGCACTATCTGGGCGATGATGGCGCTAAGCGTGGGACCGCCAAAGGCCCGTATCACGCCTGTGGCAAAGATGATGGTGTAGGTGAGCCATTGTATCCAATGGGAGCCCAGGGTGCGCATGAAGGGGCCGATGGAAAGGGCGATCAGTCCTATTACGCAGACCAGGTAGCAGGTGGTGGTGGTCAGAAGCAAACGGCGCTTGTCGCTCTTGTCGATGACATGTCCGGCATAAAGGGCCAGGCAGAATGCCGGGACGAACTCGGATAGCCCGATGAGCCCAATGGCAAAGGCATCATGGGTAAGCTCGTATATGCGCCATCCCACGATAGTGGTCACCATGCGCTGGGCCATCACATAGAAGATACGGGCGATGATAAAGGTCCGGTATTCCGGTATTCGTAATATTTCCCAAGCTGTCTGTCTGCCTTCCCTGGTCATGGTAATGTAAAATAATGTTGTCCTTCGTCCAGGTCTTTTTCCAATGCATCCAATACCACCTGCAAATGTCTGCTGTCGCCCAGAAAGTCCGCATTGCTCACGTCTATGAAGATGGTCTTTATATTGTGCTGCCGTATGTAGCTGGTATATGCTTCCTGGATATTGAATAAATATTCGTCGGGGATGCCCTGCTCATACGGTCTGTTGCGCTTCCTTATATTCTGCTGCAGTTTGCTTACGGGGGCATGCAGGTAGATGATGATGTCCGGCTGCACCAGCTGGCTGTAGATGATGTCGAACAGCTTCTGATAGAGACGGAATTCCTGCTCAGGCAGATTCACCTTGGCGAATAGAAGGCATTTGGTGAACAGGTAGTCGGATATGGTAATGGTTTGGAACAGGTCTTTTGTGTATACCTGCTCTTTCAGCTGTTTGTAACGTTCAGCCATAAAGAAAAGCTCCAGGGGGAAGGCGTATTGTCCCGGGTTCTCATAGAATTTAGGAAGAAAGGGATTGTCGGCAAATTGTTCCAATATCAATCTTGCATTGAAATGTTTTGCGAGGATATGCGCCAGGGTCGTCTTTCCAGAGCCGATGTTGCCTTCAATCGTGATAAAATGATAGTTCATCCGTTTATAATTAGTTTTTTTACTTCCAGCTTATCGGGGCATTGGTCCAGCAGCTCATGTATGGTCTTTCCCAGGAGAGGATGCACGTAGTCAGGTGCGATCTCATCCATGGGGACCAGGGCAAAGCGGCGGCGGGCAACTTCCGGGTGGGGGATGGTCAGCTCCGGCAGGCGGATGATAGCTGAATTAAAGAAAAGCATATCGATATCGATGGTCCGGGCGCCATATCGCTCTGTCCGCACACGGCCCATTTGCTCCTCTATCGTCAGCATCCGCCGCATCAGGGTGGGGCCGTCCAGGGAGGTTTCCAGCATCAATGCCTGATTGAGAAAGGCCGGCTGGTCCGTCTTTCCCCAGGCAGCGGTCTCGTACACGGAGGACTGCCGGATGGTCCTGGCGTCCGGGGTTTCTATTCGCCGGACCGTTTCCTGCAAATAAGCTGATCTGTCGCCTTGATTGCCACCTATCAATAAATAGGCTATGTTCATAGATTCCGTACTTTCGGGGGCCCAAATATCTTATAATTTTAGAATTTTAACACGGATGAATATGGGTTCTCCCGCACAAAATAACTTTACACATGGGTGGTTTTTTTAAATCGTTTTTTGCCGCTTTGCTGGCACTGGCCGTTTTTACAGTGATCGTGGTATTTGTCCTGGCCGGTATAGCAGAAGGGCTTTTAAGCCCTAAAAAGCCGGATATAGAGGCAAAATCCATTCTTGTCATAGACCTGGCCCAATCGGTGCATGAACAAAAGCAGGATAACCCTTTATCCGGGCTGGGCTCGGAAGACCAGTACGATGTCCCCGGTCTTTATGACCTCGTACGCCTGGTGAGGCATGCCAAAGGAGATTCCGCCATCAAAGGTATCTATTTGAAATGTAATGACGACCCCAACGGTTTTGCCACCAATGAGGAGATCCGCGACGCTCTTATCGATTTTAAGAAGGGGGGCAAGTTCGTATATGCGTTCGGGGACGCTATCCCGCAGAAAGCATATTATGTGGCCAATATTGCCGACAAGATATATTGCAGTCCCAAGGGGAGCATCGACTGGAGGGGGTTCTCGGTGGAAATGACCTTTTTAAAAGGAGCGTTGGAGAAGCTGGACATCCAGCCGCAGATATTCTATGCGGGTAAGTTCAAAAGCGCTACCGAGCCCCTGCGGGAGGATAAGATGACGGATGCCAACCGTCTTCAGCTCACCGAGTTGCTGAATGACCTGTACAATCGCCTCTGATATACTACCGCCGCGGCGCGCAAGCTGGACACGGCTGCGTTGCGTAAATGTGTCAACGAGCATCTGATACAGCGTCCCCGTGACGCCGTCTCCTTTGGGCTGATAGACGGATTGCGCTATGATGATGAAGTAAAGGATGAGCTGCGGCAGCGTTTACAGGTAGACAAGCATGACATGATCAATTTTGTCCCTATCGGCAAATACGCGAAGGCGGTAGATTACAAGGCTTCCGGCAAGGATGCGATCAGCCTGATCTATGCCGAGGGGGATGTGGTGGACGGCAAGGGCTCAAAAGATGAGATCGGCGCAGATACTTACCGCTGGCTGGTCCGCAAGGCCCGTTTGGACAAGGACGTAAAGGCCATCGTGATGCGTGTGAACTCCGGCGGCGGCAGCTCGCTGGCCAGTGAGAATTTATGGCGGGAGATCAGCCTGGCCAGAAAAGAAAAACCCGTCGTCATCAGCTTTGGGGATGTGGCCGCTTCGGGGGCTTACTATTTCTCCTGCAATGCCGACAGCGTGTTTGCTTTGCCGGGGACCATTACAGGCTCCATCGGGGTATTTATCGTGGTTCCCAATCTCCAGAATTTTTTCAGGAATAAGCTCGGTGTTACTTTTGACGGTGTAAAGACGGCGCCTGAAGCCGACCCGCTGACCGTCACAAAGCCATTGACGCCTTCTCAGCGGAAATTTCTGCAGACGAGCATCGACAGCACTTATCTGGATTTCAAGACCCGGGTGGCGGACGGACGTAACAGGACAGTAGAATATGTGGACAGCATTGGACAGGGACGGGTATGGAGTGGTGTAAAGGGACTGGATGTAGGATTGGTAGACCGTATTGGCACGCTGCAGGATGCCGTGGATTGTGCTGCCCGCATGGCCAGGACCAGCGACTACAGGCTGAAAGAATATCCTGAACCCAAGAGCTTTATTGATCAGCTATTGGGTGGATATAAAAAGACGATGAGCGTAAAGGCCATGAAAGATCAGCTGGGTGAGGATGGCTACAAGACCTGGAATACGATAAAAAGAGTAAAGGCGCTGGTAGGTGTCAGTCAGGCAAAATTGCCTTTTGATCTCTCGATTGAATGATCAAAGCGGATCACAGATCCGCTGGCTGTGACCGAGCCCAGCGAAGGTCATGAACGAGAAGGAGCGTGTCGAAGCAGCTCCGCCGAAGTTCCCATCATAAGACGTGCACCGGGGATGGGTTATTTTTCGGGGAAACCAGACCCGGTGCACAATTTTTCCGACCTTCGCAGTATGGCAGAAAAATATAGTCAGCTGAGGGCAATGCTGGCGATCACCAAGGGAAGTCTGAAAGCTATTTTCAGAAGTCCTTCCTCTGTAGCCTTCAGCTTTGGTTTTCCTCTTGTGTTTATCCTGGTATTCGGATTTATCAATGGCGGCGGTCCTGCCGTCAGCGTGGCATTGGCCAACAGGGCTGATACGGCCAACAGCGTAATAAAAGGTTTGCTGTCCCACCAGGTGGTCAGATTGTCGAAGAATACGGATTCCCTCTCCGTGCGGCGGGACCTGGAGAAGGGCAGGATCGGGGCTGTCCTATCCATCGACAGCGGCAGATCGGCGATGGGCTTTAAACAATATCATGTTCATTTGCTGACGTCCTCGGCCAGTGCCGACAAATATCCCATTGTAAAGATGGCCCTGGCGCAGGTGATACAGCAGGCGGAACAGGATAGCATACCTGCCCAGTACAGGCTTATCAGCGTGGACGAGCTGCCTATGATCAGCGGCAGGAAATATGCCATGATCGATTTTATCCTTCCCGGCATGCTGGGTTTTTCGCTGTTGAGCGCGGCTGTTTTCGGCGTGGCGTTTCTTTTTTTTAGCCTCCGTCAGCAACTGGTGCTAAAGCGGTTCTATGCTACCCCCATCAGTAAAAAATATATCGTTCTGGGAGAAGGTCTTGCCAGGGTGCTGTTCCAGCTGATAACGGCTGTCGTCATCATCGTCATCGGCAAGGCGGCCTTCCATTTCACCCTGGTGCATGGGTGGATCACTTTACTGGAAATGCTGGTGCTGAGCTTATTCGGTCTCATCGTATTCATGGGTTTTGGGTTTATCATCAGCAGCACGGCAAGAAGTGAAAGCACGATCCCGCCTTTTGCCAACCTGTTTACGCTGCCCCAGTTCCTGCTGGGGGGCACGTTTTTTTCCATCGAGGTCTTTCCTGTCTGGCTGCAGAAGATATGCGAGGTATTGCCGTTGAAACAGCTGAACGATGCCTTACGTAATGTAGCTTTCGAAGGGGCTCATATAACCGATTGCGGCAAACAGCTGGGTATCCTTGCCCTTTGGGGTATTGTGGTGTATGCTGTTGCCATAAAAGTATTCAAATGGGAATGATCCGGATAGTAAAGTTTTTTTTTCTCAGCATCCTTATCCTCTTTGGGGTGCTGACGGCCTTTTCTTTGATATTCTCTCCCCGGCTGCTGATATCGCGCTCGATCAACGTGGGAGCTTCCAGGGAGAAGGTGGAAGAGGCGGTGAATGATCTGCGCAACTGGGATAAGTGGAATGTTCTTGTCCGTACAACACCCCTGACCGGAAAGACTTTTTCTTCGCCGGCTTCCGGCAAGGGGGCATTCCTCCATTCGGACCAGCTGGCGCTGGAGATCACTACTTCGTCACCCGATTCCGTGGCGCTGGACTGGCGGCTGTCGAATGGTAAACGTTTCGAAGGGGGGTATAATATCCTCCGGGACGGAGGGGACAGCATCACTGTCCAATCCTGGTTATACTTCCATTTCCGCTGGTATCCCTGGGAGAAACTGGGGAGCCTCGTATATGACAAAAAGTTCGGGCCCCTGATGGAAGGATCTTTGAGGGATTTGAAGCATTATCTGGAAAAGACCCCATAACTTTATGTACGGTAGATGGATCTTGTGACAATGTAATATGTTTGTATACCACCCTGCATTGTCCGAAGGACGGTATATCATATCTTTCCGGGAAACGGGTTATATTATGGAAAAACACGGTTTCCGGATATTCCTTAACCATTCAAATGTTGCAAGTATGAAAAAAGCTCTCTTATTGTCGACGATCCTCTTCATTGGCCTGGCCGCTTTCAGCCAGGAAGCAAAGAAACGCGCCAGCCCCCATGATACGCTGCGTGCAAAAGACCTTACCGTCACCTATGGCCGTCCTTATAAGAAAGGGCGCGAGATCTTTGGAAAGCTGGAACCCTATGGGAAGGTATACCGCTGCGGCGCTGATGAAGCCACACAGATCACATTTAAAAAAGATGTGACTTTTGGCGGCAAGCCCGTTAAGGCCGGTACATATACGCTCTTTGTCATTCCCGAGGAAAAGGAATGGACCATCATCCTCAACTCCAAGCTGGGGCAATGGGGCGCATATGATTATCTTGACAACAAAAATAATGTCCGGGACCAGGATGTATTGAAGACAATGGTCCCCGTGAAGACGTTGTCGGCGCCGGTGGAGCAACTGACCATTGCACGTCCTGCAAGCGGATTGAGCATCGCCTGGGATAAGACGGAAGTCGTCGTCCCGATAAAGGGCTAGAAAAAGGCCTTTTTCTTCGAATACTTTATTGACCCGGTCTATGACCGGGTTTTTTGTTTCCTGTCTATATAGTTCTCCAGGAAACCGTATATCTTCTTCAACTCTCCGGCCGTGATGCAGTAAGGGGGCATGATATACACCGTATTTCCCAGCGGGCGGAGATAAAGGCCCTGTTCCAGGGCTTCGCGGGTGATCTCTCCGCCGATGTTATTGATATAGCCATCCTCTCCCAGGCTGATCTCGAAAGCGATAACAGTACCCAGTATGCGTACGTTGCGGATGATGTCATAGGCGCGCAGCTTTTGGGCGAAGTCATTATGACGGGCATGGATGTCCTGTCTGCGGGTGGTACAGTCCTGGTCCAGCAGCAGATCGAGACTGGCCAGGCCGGCCGTGCAGGCCAGGGGGTTAGCCGTAAAGGAATGTCCATGGAAAAGGGTCTTACGCTTGTCATCGCTGAGAAAAGCTTCGAACACCTCCTCGCTGGAGGCGGTGACGCCAAGGGCCATTGTACCGCCGGTGAGCCCCTTGCTGAGACAGATGATATCAGCCTTGTGCCGGAGATAATTGCCTGCAAACAGCTCACCCGTCCGGCCAAATCCCGTCAGCACTTCGTCGGCGATGCAGAGAATGCCCTGCTCTCCGGCTGTCTTTAGCAGCATATCGAGATGGGAGGCTTCGTACATGAGCATGCCTCCTGCTGCCTGCAGCAGCGGCTCATAGATAAAGCAGGCGATATCTTCTCCCTGCTGCTGTAAAAAGGTCTGCAGCTCGCCGATGTTCTGTCCTGTAGGAGCATCGATAAACAGGGGTTCGAACAGGTATTCCCGGAAGGCGGCGGTAAATACGCTGCGTTCGCTGATGCTCATCGAGCCAAAAGTGTCGCCATGGTATGAATTGCGCAGGGCGAGTATCTTTTTGCGGCGGCTGCTGCCATCATTCTTCCAGTATTGAACGGCCATTTTGATAGCTACCTCCACTGCGGTGGACCCGTTGTCGGAGTAGAATACCCGGGAGAAGCTGCCCGGCAGCAGGGGTAATAGCCGTTCGGCCAGCGTCACGGCCGGTTCGTGGGTAAATCCGGTAAAAATGACGTGCTCCAGCCGGAGGGCCTGCTCATAGATCTTTTCAGCGATATAAGGATGTCCGTGCCCGTGTATGGTCACCCACCAGCTGCTGATGGCGTCGATATAAGATCTACCTTTATCATCGAATAGCAGGCAGCCTTTACCTTCCACTACCGGGATAGGGGGCTGATTGTGCTTGTGCTGGGTATAGGGGTGCCAGATCACCTGGTGATCCCTGTCGGTTAATGATCTCGATCTCGTTTGCATGGAGGGGCAAATTTACGAGGGTTGGAGGATTTCATGCAACGGTAGATGTAGTTTAATTGTCAAAGCCTGTAACTTATAAGGAATGGATTATCACCAGCTGGTAAAGGACTGTTTGAGAAGGGATCCGGCTGCTCAAAGGCAGCTGTATGAGCATTTCGCAGGGAATATGCTGGGGGTATGCTATCGGTACACCAAATCCATGGTTGATGCGGAAGATGTTCTGCAAGAAGGGTTTATAATGGTATTTAAAAATCTGCATCAATTCAATTTTACGGGTGAGCTGGGAGGATGGGTAAGAAGGATCATGGTGAATACGGCGATCAACTATCTCAAGAAGCACAGCCGTTATCAGACGGAGCTCCTTTTTACGGAGGGGGTACTTCATCCCGTCTCGGACGATGACCCGGAGGTATCATTCAGCACCAAGGAGCTGGCAGATCTGATACGTCAGCTGCCGCCGGGATACCAGACAATATTCAACCTGCATGCTGTCGAAGGCTATAGCCATGTAGAGATCGGGAAGATATTAGGCATCAATGAGGGTACCTCCCGTAGTCAATATGCGAGGGCAAGGTCCTTGCTGATAAGTTGGATAAAAAAATTATCGGCCGTAACCAAAAACGAGACGTATGCACGACCCTAAATTTGAGAAAGAAGTACAGCAAAAACTGCAGGAGCTGTCGTTCAGCCCTTCGGAAGCTGTATGGACCAACATAGAGCGTGCTGTGGGTGGTGAGAAAAGACGCAGGGCGCCTGTTTTCTGGATCTTTTTTCTGTCCACACTTACGCTGACGGGCGCCGGCCTGGTCTATTTTTCCACCAGGACAGGTGCTGTACATCAGGAGATCGCAAGGCATGCGGCTGTGCCGACGGCGGCGGCCGGAGCGACTGCAAAGGCAGGGACTACCGCTACGGCAGATAAGTCCACTATTACGACGGACCAGGCTATCACTTCAGAAGATAAAGCTGCAGCACCATCTTTCCGGGATGTTCATGTTCATGCAAAGAATTCCGCTGTTCCTGCTGTAAAGATGGTCTCCGCAGGAAACGGAGTTTCACCAGGGGACGGATATAGCCGCCAACAGACGGATATAGCCGCCAACAGACAGACAAAGCAGCAGGAGGATGCAGCTGCGGATAGCCAGGTAAATCCGCCTGTTCATCCGGCGGCAACGGAAGGTCTGTCCCAACCGGCCGCGCCGGCAGCAGCTGAAAAGGCAAACCTGCCTCCTCTGAATGTCTTTGATCATCATTTTATAGTCTCCGCAGCTCCTCGTCTGTCCGCCCGGAGCCAGGCGGCCACGGCTGCAAAGGCGCCTATTCAGCTTAAGCCCAAATATTCATGGGAAGCCGGCTTTGCCGGCGGGATAGGTGTATCTGCGTTGAACAGGACATTGTTCCAGGAACCTTCGGCGGTGGCGGTTGCTTCCGATGTGGCCCAGGCAAATGGCTCGACTGCGATCACCGGCGCTCCCAAATCCTATACTTCGAAGATCCGACCCGGCGTGTCATACTGGGCAGGCATCGTCGTGCAAAGACCCCTGGATAAGAGGCTTAGTCTCTCCCTTGGATTGGACCTGCACTACTATTCCACGAAAGTGCAGATAGGCGATAAGGTAACGGCTCCTCCACCCCCTTCGTACCTTACTCAATCCCTGTTATATGCCCAGGCTCCCCAGACACAGGCTGCCAGGTATCCTTACTATCCTGTGGGAGATAAAATAAACCATACCAACAGCTATTATTTCCTGGAGCTGCCCGCATCCGTTCTCTGGCAGGTGAACCACAGCCGCAGTCTGCGGTTGTTCTGGGAGGGCGGGTTCTCGCTGGCTTATCTAGTCAGCTCAAACGCTGTTTATTATGATCAGAAATCCGCCGTCTTTTACAAGGATGGCGGCATGACCAATAAGGTCCAGCTCAACCTGGCCACCGCATTGCTGGTGGGGCTTCCCATCAGAGGTATACGGCTTCAGGCCGGGCCGCAGGTGCAGTACGGGCTTACCAGTCTGCAGAACAATGGGGGCGCAGGAGGACAGCATCTGTTCTATGGAGGGCTCCGATTGGTATTGCTGCCGGGAAAAGCTAAGAAATAATATGCTGCGTATCTAATCCTTCGAAGACGGCGGCGGTGCGATGAACTGAAGGTTCCGGCGGATGCCTGCGTAACGGGCACGCTTCAACGCAGAATGCCGGAAGATCTCTTTAAAACTTTCCTCTGTGAGCTCTTCCCACTCCGCTGTCCGGAAATGAAGGATGGCAGGGATGGGGGAGAACGCCATTTCTGCGGAAGGGCTGGAAAAACGGTTCCATGGGCACACGTCCTGACAAGTGTCGCAGCCGAACAGCCAGTCCTGGAACTTCCCTTTCATGGTATCCGGTATCAGCAGGTCTTTTAGCTCAATGGTAAAATAGGAGATACATTGACTCCCGTCCACCACTTTGTCCGGCGAGATAGCGCCGGTGGGACAGGCCTCGATGCATCTCCGGCAGCTGCCGCAATAATCTCCTGCGAAAGGGACGTCATAATCAAGCTCAAGGTCTACGATAAGCGTAGCGATAAAGAAAAAGGACCCTGCCTGTTTGTGAAGGAGGTTCCCATTCCTGCCTACCCAGCCAAGGCCGCTGCGGACAGCCCAGCTTCTCTCCAGAACAGGAGCGCTGTCTACGAAACCCCGGCCATCTATCCCGCCGATGCTCTCCCGCATCCGTCTCAACAATTCATTCAGCTTGCTGCGGATGACCTCGTGATAATCCTTGCCATAAGCATACTTTGCCACGCGCGGCGAAGCGGCGGGAAGGTGTTCGAAGCCGGGGAAATAATTCAATAAGAGGGTGATGACCGATTTAGCTCCCGGTACCAGTTTACAGGGGTCGATCCGGAGATCGAAGTGGTTCTCCATATAGCGCATGGACCCATGCATGCCTTTGTTGAGCCACTGTTCCAGCCGGCGGGCATCCTCATCCAGCCGCACGGCCTTTGCGATACCGCAGTGGTCAAAACCAAGGTCCCTGGTCCACTCCTTGATCCATTTCGTATAATCGTTTTTTGTCAAGTGTATTAATTTAATCTCCGAGGGGTTTTCGGTGTTCGGCAATTTCATTATTTTGTGCCGTTCCAAGCTTAATCGATCTCCCCATGATACCCCTTAGACCTACGGCCCTTATCGTATCGATCTTATTCCTATGTCTGCCGCAAAGTTATTGTGCTGCCCAGGACAAATCAAAAATACAATTTGTAAAGCCTGCTCCTGGTGATTTTAAAAGTTCGAACGGGGGCGACAGTACGAGCGCCATCATTTTGTCCGACTATGGCTCCGTGCATTTCGTGGGAAATGACAAGGGGTGGTTTTCCCATGTCTTTCGCCGGCATACACGCATCA
>DASZVM010000963.1:0-9512 GCA_035547295.1 Puia sp.
GACGGGCATGATTTTGTAGAATTCTTTCAACCCATGAAGCTCCCCTGGCAGGCAACGGACACCATCCTTCGCCGGAAAGAGACCGACGGCTCCATCATCAGCTATAAGGTATTCACGCAGCTCATACCGGACAGCATCCTGACAAAATTATTCGGCAGAGAGCTGAGACCGAAGCTGTATGCCATTGGCAAGGTGAGCGTGCCCAAAGCTGAATCCTATCTTTTTATCAAGGCGGTGACGGCATCCAGGAAAGCTTTGTATATCGTCTGTTTTAACCGGCAGCATTTATTTGCAGCGGCCCGCCCCATTCTCTATTCCGACAACGAGCGCGGTGTCAGCAGCATTGCTGCCATGGATGCCAAATATACGCTCACCCTTACCCACCAGCGCAAAGCTTCGGGCGGACAGGTGTATTTCAGGAAGGATGCGTATATCTTCAATGAGGATGGCGGGTTCAGGCTCATCCTGACGGAATCGAATGAAGCAAAGACAAAGACCCCGCCTATTTATAATCCTATCGATACATTTCCGCGCAAGCATAAATTTACGGGGGACTATGTGCAGGGTAAGCGGAACATCGTATCCGTCCGTGACGGGAAAGACGTATCTCACGTCCTTTTCTTTGTGCATTTTGAAAAAGCGGAAGGCACCTGTAATGGTGAATTGAAAGGAGAGGCAAGGTTCATTTCCGCCAATACTGCCCGTTTCCGGTCGGGCGGAGACCCTTGCACGGTGGACTTTACCTTCAACCCTTCCGGCGTTTCCATGAAAGAAGTAGGCGGGTGCGGCAGCCACCGGGATATCAAATGTTTTTTTGAAGGTTATTTCGACCGCCGGAAGGAGCCTAAGCCCAAACCATCGAAGAAAAAAAGCTAGTGTGCAAAGCCTTTTCCTGCAGGGACAATGCAATTGACGATTATCCGTTATATTGCGTATCAGATACATGATAAAAATAATTTGGAATTGTTATGAGTTTTAGAAATTTTGCTGTTCCTTATGCGATAGATGAACGCTATTCGAAGAAAGTGGCTTATTTCTCCATGGAATTTGCCGTACACCAGCCGCTGAAGATCTACAGCGGCGGCCTGGGTTTTCTGGCCGGCTCACACCTCCGCAGCGCTTATGAGCTACGACAGAACATGATCAACATCGGCATCTTATGGAAGTACGGCTATTATGACCAGGCGCGCAACCAGGACCAGACCTTGCAGGTCACCTGGATGGAAAAGCAATACAGTTTCCTGGAAGACACAGGCATAAAATTCCAGGTCAATATCCACGAACATCCGGTGTGGGTGAAAGTATGGTATCTCAATCCCGAGACCTTTAAGAGCGCTCCTTTGTTCTTACTGAGCACTGACCTGCCGGAAAATGATTATGTCTCCCAGACCATTACCCATCGTTTGTACGACGCCAACGTGGCGACAAAAGTAGCGCAGTTCATCCTGCTTGGGGTAGGAGGGGCGATGCTGGTGGAGGAGCTGGGTTTTAATCCCGACCTCTATCATCTCAACGAGGCGCATGGCATTAGCGCGGCTTTCTGGCTGTATACGCAGAAATACAACCGGAACATCGATGAGATAAAGAAGAGGCTGGTGTTCACTACCCATACGCCTGAGGAAGCAGGAAATGAGAAGCACGACATCTATCTCTGTCACAAGATGAGCTATTTCTGTGGTCTCGGCATCGACGAGGTCCGCAAGCTGACGGGTATAGAAGACGATGCGTTCAACCATTCCCTGGCGGCCCTGCGGTTTGCTTATCTGGCGAACGCCGTATCCAGGCTGCATGGGGATGTGGCGAGGGCCATGTGGGGAAAATACAGCAACATATGTCCCATCATCTCCATTACCAATGCGCAGAACTGGCGTTATTGGGCGGATAAGGAGCTGTACCGGAAGATGGAGGAAGGCAATGATTATTGGTGGGACGACCGCAAGCGGTATATGAAAAAACGAGCTTTTGAGCTCGTTGCCGACCAGACGGGCAAGATCTTCGATCCCCAGGTATTTACCATCGTCTGGGCCCGTCGTTTTGCGGGCTATAAAAGAGCGAGCTTTCTTACGCGTGATATGGAGCGGTTCAACCAGCTGGTGAACGATACCAGATATCCTGTTCAGATCATCTGGGCGGGTAAACCCTATCCCATGGACTATCCGGCGATAAATGAGTTCAACCACCTGGTGCATCTCAGCAAAGGCTACAAGAATATCGCCGTGCTGATCGGCTATGAGATGTCGCTTTCCAAACGGCTGAAGCAGGCTGCCGACTGCTGGCTGAACAATCCCCGGGTACCACGCGAAGCCTCCGGCACCAGCGGTATGACGGCCGCCATGAACGGGGCTGTAAATTTCTCCACGGACGATGGATGGATACCGGAGTTCGTCAATCCCGGCAACAACGGCTTTGTCGTACCGAAGGGGGATTATGCCAACATGCATGTTGAGGAACAAGACGACTATGATCTCAACAAGCTCTACGAGATCCTTCAAAAAGAGATACTCCCCCTGTATTACGACAATTATGACACCTGGCGGCAGATAGCAAAGAACGGTATGCGGGATGTCCGTTACCAGTTTGATGCGGGAAGGATGGCCCATGAATATTATGATCTGTTGTATAAATAGTTCAAAATAGATTTGTGTAATCCGGCGGATGCCTGCATCCGGAATATAAATTCAACCATATGCATCGCGTATCCGCCTTGTTATTTTTACTGGTCATTTCTTTTGGCCATGCTAATGCCACCGGAGAAAAAAATATTGTCCCTTCCTCGCTAAGATCTGCCACTATTTACCGTAACGGCGCCGAATTGATCCATACGGCCGCTGCCGTGATCGAACAAGGCAGCAGCGAGCTTGTTATCGACGATATCAGCAGCTCTATCGACGCCGCAAGTCTTCGCGTCAGCTGTACGGGGAATGTCACCATCATGTCCATCGCTTTTTCTACCGAATATCTGAGGTCTGAAACGGTCAGTCCTTTTGTGCGGCGGCTCCAGGACTCGGTGGAGGTGATAAAAAAAGAGCTCGCCAGACTCGATGTGCTGACCAGGAGCGACCAGGCGTTGCTGGACGTGCTGGCTGCCAATAAGGCCATTGCCGGGACCAACGGGCTCACCGTAGCGGAACTATCGAAAATGGTGGATTATTACAGGCAAAAGACTATCGAGCTGAACTCGGAGATCAACGGTTATCATGATAAAAGCGATAAATGGAAACAGCTGGTCAGTAAGCTGGATAACCAGATAAAGGAGGAGGAGAAAAAGAACGGCAGGACCGGCGGCCGGCTGACGTTGCAGCTGCAGAGCCCTCTATCAGGCAATGTGGACTTCACTGTCAGCTATATGACGACGGCTGCGGCATGGACGCCTTTCTACGATCTGAAGGTGGAAGGTATGGGCGATCCGTTGCGCATCCTGTACAAAGCCAGGATCATGCAGACCACGGGCCTGGACTGGAAGAAGGTAAAGCTGACCCTCTCCACTTCCCAGCCGGGGCAGGGCAGCAATGCTCCGGTGCTGAAGACCTGGTTCCTGCAGTTCGTGGAACCCTCTATGCGTATCCGTGGGATAGGGTCTTCCGGCTATTTCAGCGATTCGAATGCCCTGGCTAATACTTTATCCGGCAGGGTGGCGGGTCTCGCAGTCAGGAGCCAGAACCTGTCGGAAGTAGTGGTAACGGGCTATGGAGCCGCAGGGGAGCAGGATAAGGAACTAAACACAGAGCCCCTGTACGTCATCAACGGTAATCCCGTAGACAAAGATGCCTATAGAAAGATCGATCCCCGGGCTATCAAAAAGATGGATGTGCTGAAAGGTACGGAAGCTTCCGCCATCTATGGTTCCCGTGCAGCTGCGGGCGCTGTCGTTATCACGTTGAAAGATGAATTGGGGGATTATGTTTCCATCAACGATAATCAGATGGATGTCACCTTTGACATCGATCTTCCTTATGATGTTCCCACGAATGGAAAGGAACAGGGCGTGATCCTGAAAGAGTACAAGGTGCCTTGTTCCTATCAGTATTACTCGGCGCCCAGAGTGGATAAGGAAGCGTATCTCCTGGGCGGTATCTCCGGCTGGGAAAAGCTTAACCTGCTGCCGGGGGAAGCAAATGTCATCGTGGAAGGGGCTAATATAGGAAGATCGTACATCGACCCCGCCTCCACCCAGGATACGATGAACTTTACATTGGGCCGGGATAAGAGGATCGTCGTAAAGAAAGAAAAACTGGTGAACTACAGCAGCGTTAAATTCCTCGGCAGCAATAAGAAGCAGATATTCACTTATGAGCTTACCGTGCGCAATAATAAGAAGGAAAAAGTGCAGATGCTGCTGAAGGATCAGTATCCCATCAGCTCCAGCAAGGACATCGAGGAAGAGCTGATAGAAAGCAGCGGTGCTGCGGTGAACACGGAGACAGGCGTGCTCACCTGGCAGATGGATCTGGCGCCGGGTGAGACAAAAAAATACCGCGTCAGCTACAGCATCAAATATCCAAAGGATAAGGTTGTGAATATCAATTGAAGAGAAGATACAGGATTTTATATTTAGATCATGAAATATACAGTGCCGGCATTCGGGTTATTCATTACCCTTTCCTGCCATGAAAAAGTAAGCAACCGGGATACGGGCCCATGAACAACCTTACCGGCGCAAACAGGGAAGCGGATAAATAAGAAGCCTTCAGACCTGTTGACCTGAAGGCTCCTGGTTGTAGCGTGCGGTTACTTGACTATATCCACCAGCTCGACATCAAAGATCAGGGTAGATCCCGGTGCGATGAGGGGACCGGCCTGCTGATCTCCATATGCCAGGTTGGAAGGAATGAAGAGCTTCCACTTGCTGCCGACGGTCATCAACTGCAGGGCTTCTGTCCAGCCGGGGATGACGCCATTGACAGAGAGCTCGATGGGCTGTCCTTTATCGCTGTCGAATTCCTGTCCATCGATCAATGTGCCGCGATAGTGTACCTTTACCTTATCGGTGGGACCGGGTTTGGGCCCCGTACCATCTTTTAACACAACATATTGAAGACCGCTGGCGGTGCTGACAACTCCCGGTTTGGTCTTATTGGCCGCCAGGAACTCTTCGCCCTGCTTTTTATTACCCGAGGCCTTTTCCGCCCTGGCTTTTTGCATATAGTTGACGATGCATTGATTGGCCTGGTGCTCGTCCAGCAGCACCTTGCCCTTCTTGTTGACGTCATTGATGGCTTTGACGACAAGGGAAGTGTTGATATTGGTAATATTCTGCTGTTTGTAAAAGTTCGCCACGCTGAGCCCGATGGCATAGCTGAGGGAGTCCTGTGTCGTTTTCAGGGATGCGGATGTTGAATTGGTTGCGGGTTTGGTACTACCATGGGCAGTAGTTGTCTTTTTTACCTGTGCGATCACCGGCAGACAGGCGGATAAGGATAAAACCGATACAACAATTTTCTTACTTACGATCATATTTGATTTTTTAAGGATTTGCCAATTTTCCGGACATATCAGAGCCGCAAGATAACTATTTTCCTGCCGGGAACAACCTGGCATTCAAATCCTTTACAATAAATCAGGCACCCTGAAAATGTCAGGCCCTTTTTCTTCATGACCGGGACTTTGTTTATAGAGGCTGTCCGCATTGCTCACCGTCACGATGTCCACGGATGCGGAGTGAGATGATAATGACAGGAGATACAGGAAAAAATATAAAAAAATAAGGCTATATATGAAAGCGAGCTCTTTATAAGGCCAGACATTAAATATTGAGCGCGACGGGCTAAATTTCAGAAAAGCCCAGGCGCGCGAAAATAATTGTTGCGATCACGTCAAATAAATAGGAGAGGGAAGACGTTTCCCCGGGGAGGTTGGAAGATGCTACCCGGACTGCCGGCGGCGATCATTGGTACCCTATCGGTTTTGTCCGGCAGGAAGCGATATGGCGAAGATCGTTCTCAGCCCTTTAATATAACATTACTTTATCAGTTTCTTGAGTTATTTTTAACTTTGGAATACCTGAATTTGAAAATAAAATATCCATCTATGAAGAAAATTACTTTCGCTGTCCTGTTCTTGTTTTGTTCGATTGCAATGGTAAATGCGCAAAGCCTGCTGGGCAGTGCTAAGAATGCCTTGAACTCCCTGAAAGGCGGCAAAAGCGGTTCATTGAGCTCGGATGATATTGTAGCGGGGTTGAAAGAGGCCTTGTCGCAGGGAGCTCAAAAAAGCGCCAGCAAGCTTTCTGCGGTTGACGGCTTTTTTAAGGATGCTGCCGTAAAGATATTGCTTCCTCCCGAAGCGGCGAAAGTGGAAAAGGCATTGCGCAGTGCCGGCTTTGGCAAGCAGGTGGATGACGCTATTCTCAGCCTCAACAGGGCTGCCGAGGATGCAGCCAAATCCGCTGCTCCCATCTTTTTGAATGCCATCAAGGGCATGAGCGTGCAGGATGGCGTAGGGATACTGAAAGGGCCTGATACTGCTGCCACTTCCTATCTCCGTAAGTCCACCACGCCACAACTGACGGCTGCTTTCCGTCCCGTGATCGATTCTTCTTTGCAAAAGGTCGGCGCTACGAAATACTGGAAGACGGTGTTCGAAACTTATAACAAACTTCCCCTGGTGAGCAAAGTAAACCCTGATCTGTCCTCCTATGCTACGGGCAAGGCAATGGATGGTGTTTTTTACTATGTAGCCCAGGAGGAAAAGAATATCCGTACGAACCCTGCTGCCCAGGTGACGGACCTGCTGAAAAAAGTTTTCGGCAAGTAAGGAAGACGTAACTTCGGGGATGGAACTATCAGAGAAGCTACAGATGTTCCGGAACAGGCTGACCAAGACTTTCCGTCATACTTCCAAACTGGCGGGCAGGCAGGGGGTCAGCTGTTACCGTGTCTACGATCACGATCTGCCGGAATTCCCTTTTTGTATCGAGCTGTACGAGGACAAAGTGTACCTCGCGGAATACCGCCGCCGTCATGGCATGACGGACGAGGAGCATGAAGCCTGGCTGGAATCCTGTCTGCCGGTGATCAGCGAGATCCTGGGCGTTCCGGACGAGGCTGTCTATTGGCGCCAGCGGCAACGTAAGGCCGGGCGACAGGGGCAGTATGAGAAACTGGCCTCGGAGCAGGAGTTCTTTATCGCAAAAGAGGCCGGGCTTTCCTTTAAGATCAACCTGATGGATTACCTGGACACCGGCTTGTTCCTGGACCACCGCATTACGAGGGGAATGGTAAGGGATGAGTCAAAAGACAAGCGTGTATTGAACCTTTTCTGCTACACGGGTTCTTTCTCCGTCTATGCGGCTACAGGAGGTGCTGTCCGGGTGGACTCAGTCGATCTTTCCAAGACCTATCTGCAATGGGCGGAGGAAAATATGGTCCTGAATACACAGGCCGGCGACAAAAGCGCCGTATACAATTTTATCCATGCGGATGTCAAGCAATGGCTGGATGAAGCGCCCGTGGACTTTTACGATCTGGTGGTGATGGACCCGCCAACTTTCAGCAACAGCAAAAGGATGAAGGATTTCCTGGATATCCAGCGTGATCATGTCGAGCTGCTGAATAAAACGCTCCATGCCATGCGGCCGGGTGGGATATTATACTTCAGCACCAATTTCAGGAAGTTCCAGCTGGAAACGGAAAAGATCATCGCTTCGTCCGTCAGGGATATTACCAATGCCACCACGCCTTTTGATTTCCAGGGGAAATTGTTCCGTTATTGTTACAGGGTGGTGAAGTGATGCTAGTTCAGGGGAATATCCCTTTTCAGCATCTCATCCCTGTTGGCCATTTCCCAGGCTGTATAGAACACCAGCTGGGCTCTTTTTTCCATGATATCATAATTGATCTTGTCGGGCGTATCGGTGGGCCGGTGGTAATCCTTATGGATCCCGTCGAAATAAAAGATGATCGGCACTCCTTTGCGGGCGAAGTTATAATGATCGCTCCGGTAGTAGATCCGCTGGGGGTCGGCGGGATCATTGAACTTATAATCCAACACAAGCTTTGTGTATTTACTATTCTGAGCTTCACTGATAGGTTTCAATTCGGAACTTAGTTTATCGTCGCCGACCACATAGACGTAATTGGTAGAATCACGAGTCTTAAGTCCCGGATCGATACGTCCGATCATGTCGATGTTGAGGTCCACCGTTGTTTTTTCCAATGGATAGACGGGATGTTCCGAGTAATATTCCGAACCCCACAGACCTTTTTCCTCCCCGGAATTGGCGAGAAAAAGAATGCTGCGGCGGGGACCCTTGCCTGCCTCTTTGGCTTTTGCAAAAGCCTTTGCCAGCTGTAATACGCTTACCGTGCCGGACCCGTCGTCATCTGCGCCATAATAAATGACGCTGTCCTTTTTTCCAAGATGGTCATAATGGGCAGAGATCACGACAAACTGATCTTTCAGGTCTCCGCCTTCCAGCAAGCCCAGCACGTCGCTGCTTTGATCGGTGACAATGGTCTTTGCAAAATCCAGCACCACGTCGGCCTGGTAGGACTTTGGACTGGCCTTACCTGTTTTGAGCGCCGGGAAATCGCTGCCCATGATCGCTTCGGCTATCTTTTCGGAGATAAAGTACGTGTTTGGGAAGATCACTTTTTTAAAGCCGTCCAGGTAAGGGGTGCTGACGGGACTGTGGGATCTTTGCGGAAATCCCTGCTGGATGACCAGTATGGCGGCGGCGCCGTGTTGAAGGGCTGTTTCCTGCCGGAGGGCCAATGCTCTTCTTCCGCTGAGCGCGGGGCGTGATCCTGACAGACCGTTTTGCATCAGCACGATCTTGCCGCGGACATCCAGGTCTTTATAATCGTCGCCGGTGGAATCGCTGACACCGGTGCCTACGAATACCACTTCGCTGCCATAGACCGTAGAGGTATGATTGAGCCAGGTGACGACCGAAAGGTCCTCGTAATTGTGGAACACCTGTCCGCCCACCTCGATGGAGGCTTTTATCAGGGAATCGTGAAAGATGGGATAATACAATTGATAGCTTGTCTTATTTCCAGGCATGAGCCCTAAAGCGCGGAATTGATCTTCGATATAGGCAGCGGCTTTTCGCTGACCTTCCGTGCCTGTTTCGCGGCCTTCGAACTCTTTGCTGGCTACGCGGTACAGGTGTGTCTTCAGGTCCTCTGCGGTGATCTCCTTTGCAAAGGGATCGGGGCTTGGTATTTGCTGGGCATTGGCGGTAAAGGCTATCACCACCGGAAGCAATGACAACAGACGTCTCATGGATCCAAACCTACGTTAATAAGTTCAATTCACAAAGGGCAGATGAATGGCCGGATTCTTTGCCGGGTAATGGCATATCGCAGGCTAGGTTCCTCTTCGCCATTGAAAAGACATTAATTCAAGAGAAATATAAAGTATATTCGCTAAAGCCCATGAACAGGGATCATTGGATATTATTATTGTTATGGGGGCTGTTTGGCCTGTTGCATAGCCTGTTTGCCGCGGGAGGGATCAAAAGGTATTGCATGTCCCTGCTGGGGCGTTATGCCAGGTATTATCGTCCGTTA
>DASZVM010000964.1:0-6513 GCA_035547295.1 Puia sp.
GCTGGCTAAAGCATTGTACAGGGACATTGAGGACAATAGCTATGATACGGCGCAAGGCGGGTACATGGAAGCATTGACCCATGATTGGCAGCCGCTTGCCGACCTCCGGCTGAGCGATAAGGATGCCAATGAGAAAAGGACCATGAACACCCATCTCCATATCCTGGAGGCTTATACAAATTTATATCGCATTTGGCCGGACGAAACGCTTGCAAAAAAGATACGCGGCCTCATCGGGATATTCAATGACCATATCGTCGACCGCCGGACCCATCATCTCCGTCTTTTTTTTGACGAGCGCTGGGAAGTAAGGTCGGATATCATTTCTTACGGTCATGACATCGAGGCTTCCTGGCTGCTGTCAGAGGCGGCGGAAGTGCTGGGAGATCAAGCGCTTATCTCACAGGTGAAGGAGCTTGCCATAAAAATAGCGGTTGCATCCACGGAAGGGCTGAACCCTGACGGCAGCATGAATTATGAGCTGCACGGGGGATTTTTGGTCAGGGAAAGACATTGGTGGGTGCAGGCAGAGGCGATGGTGGGGTTCCTGAATGCCTGGCAGCTGACAGGGGAGGAGCTTTTTTATAAAAAGTTCCGGGCAGTCTGGGAGTATATAAAGGGATATATCATCGACGGGGAGAAAGGAGAATGGTTCTGGGGCCGGACTGCGGAAGGAGAGGTCATGCAGGGGGAGGATAAGGTGGGGTTTTGGAAATGTCCTTATCATAATAGCCGGTCGTGTATGGAGGTTATCCGGCGGCTGCAAAAAAAAATCACACAGACCTTGTACGTAAAAAGATAATTTTACCTGTCCTATAAGACAGAGAGGCATTGCCGATGAAAATTGACGCTGACCAACTAACACTTCTACAGGCAAGGATCACTGCGGGTGATCAACGGGCATTTGAAGACCTGTACAGGCTGTTCTTTACACGCCTGTTCAATTTCTCCATGCTGTACATCCATAAAAAGGAAATTGCGGAAGAGACAGTCAACGATGTCATGATGAAGGTCTGGAACAAGCGGGAAGAGCTGACCGCCATCATCAACCTTGAAACGTATCTTTTTGTAGCCGTACGTAACCACTCGCTGAACTACCTGGCACAATATTCACCTTATCATGTCGCCATCGAGCCGGACGCCCTGCAGGGCGAGCTGGTCAACCTCCGCGATCCCGGGAAGGAGCTGGAATGGAAAGAGATCCATTTCCGTCTTAACCAGGCCATCGACGAGCTGCCGGACCAATGCCGTACGGTGTTTAAGCTCATAAGGGAAGAAGGTTTCCGCTACAAACAGGTGGCGGAGATCCTGAACATCTCCCACCGCACAGTGGAAACCCATCTGTTGCGCGCAATAAAAAAGCTGGATAAAGTGATTGAAAATTCTTTTCTCCGGCTGTAAGTAATTTTTTCTGTTTATCTGTCTATTTAGTATCATGAACAAGGACCGCATTTTGGAATTAATGGCTCGTAAGCTTTCCGGGGAAGCTGCTCCGGAAGAATTGCGGGAGCTGCAGGATCATTTGTCCGCCGATCCCGCTGCAGGAGAAAGGAGCAAGGTCCTTGACCAGTTCTGGTCACGCCGGGACGATGGGACGCATCAGTCCATGGAGGAGAACTTGAAAAAAGTGCTCTCCGGCCTGAACCTGCCCCACAAAACAGCCGGGGTTATCCCCCTCCGCCGCAAACGCAGATGGCTGACGGCAGCCGCAGTGATCCTGGTCCTGCTCGGCATCCCTGCTATTCTTATCTACCGCGGCAACAGTGGCGCCGATACCCCTCCGCTGGCCTCCCTGATGGAAAAACACAATGCCAAAGGGACCAAAAGCATCATTCAGCTGCCGGACGGCAGCAAGATATGGCTGAATGCAGACAGCAAATTGAGATATCCCGAAGTATTCAAAGGCCATGCACGCGAGATCTATCTCAATGGGGAAGCCTTTTTTGATGTTGCAAAGAATCCGGACCATCCATTCATTATCCACCTGGCCAACGGCACAGTGCAGGTGCTGGGAACGAGCTTTAACATCCGCGCCTATGACAACGAGTCTGTCGTGGAGACATCCGTAGCCACGGGCAGGATCGCCTTCATTCCAAGATACAGGACGCCCCGTAAAAAACAGGATACCGTCTACCTGGCGCCCGACCATAAGGCCAGCTATACATTTACAAAGGAAGAGCTGACCACCAGCCTCACATCCGGCAAAGAGGACAAGGCCTGGACAGAAGGCAAGCTGATCTTCCGCGGTATGACCATGGATCAGATAGCCATCGAGCTGGAAAGGAATTTTGGAAAGAAAGTAGTATTCCTCGACGAAAACCCCAAAGCATTTGTCTTCACCGGCTCATTTGCGAATAACAGCCTTGACGAGATCATGTATTATCTCACCAGGAGCAAGCATTTCTATTATAAAATTACCAATAGCGAATTGCTGATCGCGGCGGATGCCGGACAGATACCATAGAATTCATCAACTAAAATGATTGCTATATGAAGACAGCAATAGCCGCATGGGTGTTACTGCTGCATGCATTCCCGCTGGGGGCGCAGACCGCCTTCTCCTCTCCCCTGAAGAACTGGACGGCGGCACAGGTGAAAGAGCGCAGGGTCACCGTTCAGGCAAAGAATGAAAAGCTGTCGCTGATACTGGAAAAGATAGAGAAGCAGTCCGGCTATGTATTCGTATATGCCAACGACGAGGTGAATACAGCACAGAAGGTGACTGTCATCATAAAAGAGAAGAACCTCAATGAGGCGCTGACCGACCTCCTGACCCCCCTCGGTATCAGCTACGAAATGGTGAACGACAAGATCATTCTCAAACCCGCGAAGCCGTCAGCCCCTTTAGCAGGCGGCAGTAGCGGAGAAGAGGTGAAAAAAGAGGACCCCGTTACTGCCGGACTTATGGCGGACATCACCATCGAAGGAAGGGTCGTGGATGCCGCCGGCAAAGGATTGGAAGGCATCAGCGTACAGCTCGCCGGCACAAACCTCGGCACTACCACCAACAGGGAAGGTCATTTTTCCTTGCGCATACCGGACGACCGGGCCGCCGGCGGTACGCTCTCCTTTTCTTCCGTCGGCTATCTGCGGCAGGACATTCGCCTGGAAGGCAAAAGAAGCTTTCTTGTCCGGCTGGAATCCGAGAACAAGGAGATGAATGAAGTGGTGGTGGTCGGCTATGCCACACAAAGGAAGATATCCGTGACAGGTGCCGTGGATGCCATCAGCAAAAAGGCCATCGAGGACAGGCCTGTAACGAATGTGCTGCTGGCATTGCAGGGAACAAGCCCCAATCTCATCGTCCAGCAAACGAACTTCGAGCCGGGACAGCCCGTGAACCTGAACATCCGGGGGCTGGGTACCACAGGTGACAATACACCCCTCATCGTCATCGACGGCATACCAGGCGGCGACATCCAGGTCCTCAATCCCAACGATATCGAATCCGTGTCCATCCTGAAAGATGCAGGCAGCGCAGCCATCTATGGCTCCCGGTCGGCCAACGGCGTCATACTCGTAACGACAAAAAAAGGGAAGAAGAACCAGCGTCCTGTCATCAATTACACCGGTATCTACGGCATACAGTCCCCCCGCATCACCTACGAGCCCGTACATGCATGGGAGAACGCTTATTATAAGAACGAGTCCCTGATAAATTCCGGTTTGCAACCCATCTTTACCCCTGCCGACATCGCACAGTTCAAGGCCCGGGGTGACGGCACCTGGCGTCTGAACAATATCCTGCACGATGCTCCGCAGCAGACGCATAATCTCAGCATCGCAGGCGGCGGCGAGTTCAACACATACATGCTGTCTCTCGGCTATCTGAACCAGGAGAGCAATTATATTGGTCCTGATTACGGTCTCCAGCGCTACAATATCCGGTTTAACCAGACCACCGAATGGGGCAACTTCAAGCTCAACACCATCCTGGGCTATGCCAAAACACGGATCAAGGATCACAGCTCCATTTCAGGCAATCTGATAGTGGACGCAGGAAGGGTCCCCCTGTACTATGACTTCCAGGATTCTGCCGGCAATTACCTCACCAATGCCGTGTCGGCCGAACTGAACCCCAAAGGTATCCTGGAAAAAGGTGGATACAGACAGATAGACAATAACGAGATATTCGGGAACTTCAACGGTGAATTGACCATCGCCCGGGATTTCAAGCTGCGGGGCGTCTTCGGCGGCACCGTCACCAACAACAGCACGTTCGGCAGGACCATGGAAGTGGACTTTGTGCCCAGCAGCTCCTATGGTAAGGACAGGTCCGTATCCAATTACAATTATAAAGGCCTTTTTACAAACATCCAGCTGCTGGCGGAATACATGCACACGTTCGCTGCCGTCCATGATGTCCATATCCTGGTAGGCGCCGCCAACGAATCCTACAAAGGGGAGGAAAACCAGCTGGTGTGGAAATTGACGGACGATCTGGGCCGCCCCACCGACGCAAAGAACATCGACCTCACGAACAGCTATAACTCCAATGCAACCAAACCCGACGGCCGCCCCGCGACGACAGAGACCAGCCTGAACTCCCTGTTCGGACGTGCCGCCTATAGTTTCGACAACAGGTATTTCGCGGAATTCAACTTCCGCTTTGACGGCTCTTCCAAATTCGCGTCGGGCAATAGATGGGGCTTCTTCCCCTCGGGAGCCGTGGCCTGGCGGCTGACGGAAGAGACTTTTATGCAGCAGGTAAAGAATGCCGTCGGAGATATCAAGATCAGGGCCTCATATGGCGTCCTGGGCAACCAGAATATCGAGGCTTACCGCTACCAGACAAATTTCTCCAATTATCCCGCTGCGTATGGTTTCAACGATGCTGCGGTGCCCGGTGCCAGGTACGTGCTGGGCAACCCCGATGTCACCTGGGAAAAAGCGGCCACATTCAACATCGGTGGCGACTTCACGCTGCTAAATAAAAAACTCGAAGTAAACCTGGACTATTTCGACAAGACCACGAGAGATATATTGGGCAAGCGCCAGGACATACCCAGCGCATTTGGCGTGACCGATCTGCCCGATTACAACGTAGCCGAAGTACGCAACAGGGGATGGGAGATCAGGGCCTCCTATACGCTGTCCGGCAGGATGCTGACGCAGACCTTTACGGTGAACTTATCGGACAACCTGAATGAGCTGCGCAAACTCTCCAGCGGTGAAAGCCAGCAGATACAGCAGATGGAAGAGTACCAGATCGTACGCAAGGTAGGTCAGCCGATCACCGTCTACCAGGGCTACAGGACCAACGGCTTTTTCCAAACACTGGACGACGTAAACAAATATCCCCGGTTTGCAGGGGCCACCGTTACCCCCGGAGACCTGAAATTTATCGACAGGAATAAGGACGGGGTCATCGATCAGAATGACAAGTTCATCCTGGGCAATCCCTTCCCCCGCTATACTTACGGATTTACCTACACCGCGGCTATAAAAGGATTCGATGTCCTGCTGTTCATCCAGGGTGTCGGCAAAAGGGATGAAATGATCCGCGGCGAACAGGTGGAACCCTTCCATGTAGGCTACAGCGGCACCATGTACACCCACCAGACGGATTTCTGGACGCCCACGCATCCCAATGCCAGATTTCCCAAGCTGGCGGAGAACGGGTCGCCCTCCAATACCAATAACTACCGCACCGGCTCCAACCTGTTCCTGTTCAATGCAGCCTACGCCAGGCTAAAGAACCTGCAGATCGGCTATACCCTGCCGCAGTCGCTGACACGGAAGGCAAAGATCCAAAAGGCGAGAGTATATTTCACCGGTCAGAACCTGCTCACCCTGAGCAAGCTGAACTTCCTGGACCCCGAGATCACGGAATTCAATAACAACACAGGTTTTGGCGTAGGCGCCAACAGCGGCAGGGCGTATCCCATGCCGGTATTTTATGGAGGCGGCATCGACATCACATTTTAATTATCCAATCATCGCCATATGACAGTCAGAAGATCTATTATACTTTTTCTCTTCGCCGGGCTGGTAAGCCAGGGCTGTAAAAAGCTGGACCTTGCACCCAGCGACCGCTATACAGACCTCACTTTCTGGCAGGTGGACCAGAACGTGAACAATGCCCTGAACAATGTCTATAACGGCATTTACAACAGCAACCGGTATTTCTACAACGAGGCGCTGAGCGACAATGCATATACCCGGCTGGGCGTATCCGCGGGCAACGTGGACGCCATTTCCTCCGGGTCGTTCACCATCGACCTCGATCGGTTTGAAAGCGACTGGTCCTTTTATTTCGCCGGGATCAAATCCTGCAATATTTTTTTGGATAACGTGGATAAGAACACCACGCTGTCCGCCGCAGTGAAAGAGCGTATGAAGGCCGAAGCACGGTTCGTCAGGGCCTGGCACCATTTCAACCTGGCAAAATGGTGGGGCGACGCACCCCTGCTGAAAAAAGACATTTCAGCAGACGAAGCAAAGACGCTGACACGTGCTTCTCATGCGGATGTGATCAAATTCGTCACCGATGAGCTGGACGCAGCGGCCGCC
>DASZVM010000965.1:0-5273 GCA_035547295.1 Puia sp.
AGCAACCCCTTCTATTATACCCGGATAATGGGTCCTATCTATCCTGTCTATCAGCATGATCCGACTACAGGAGCAGTTGTTATCGATCCCGCCACAGGACAAAAGGCCCTTGACTGGGGCAACCCCTCCCAGATGGGCTTACGGCCTTATGCACCCAACTCCAACCTGCTGGGTTCCCTTGCATTGGATGACCGTTCCCATAACGTTTTCAATGGTAATGCCAATACCTACGGCGAGATCAAGTTCCTGAAGGATTTTACCTTCAAGACGACTTTCGGTCTCAACTATTATGACGATTATTATACAACTTACCAGAACTCCCAATTTGGTGATGCTGAGAACGTGGCAGGCCGTTCTACAAAGACTTCCGATCGCAGCATTTCCTATACGCTTAACGAGATACTGACCTGGAATAAATCGTTCGGAGACCATAATCTTCGGGTGCTGGTCGGTCATGAGAATTATAAATTCCATTCGACTTATGAGTGGGCACAGCGTATCGGCTTTGCTTTCCCCGGATCTTCGGAGCTGGATAATGCCACCACTGCCGATGGCTCCGGCTCTTATTCCGACAACCTTCGCATCGAGAGCTATCTCTCCAACGTGAACTATGATTATAAAGGCAAATATCTTTTGTCGGGATCATACAGAAGGGATGGTACATCCCGGTTCTATCCTACACATCGCTGGGGTAACTTCTATTCCGCCGGCGCAGCCTGGAGGATCTCCGAAGAGGATTTCCTGAAGGATATCCGCTGGATCAATGATCTGAAGCTGAGGGCCAGCTATGGGGAACAAGGCAACCAGAGCCTGCTTAAATCCGATGGGACAACACAGAATTATTATGTTTACCAGAACCTATACAGTTCAGGGAACAACAATGCCAACTATCCCGGTTATATCCCTGCCGGACTTCCCAGCCCTGACCTGGTATGGGAAGGGAATAAGGTAACGGATATCGGCGTCGACTTTACCTTGTTCGACAAACGTCTGCAGGGTACGGTGGACTGGTTTAACAGGGTCTCCAATAACCTGATCTTCCCGGTGAAAATACCCGGATCGACGGGATTCTCCAATTTCAATCAGAATATCGGCGCCTTACGGAACAGGGGTATCGAAGTTGCCCTGGGATATAATATTATCCAGAAAAGGGATTTCGACTGGCGCATCGATGTCAACTTTACTCATTTTACAAACGTATTCACCAAATTGCCGCCGGGGCAGACTGAGATCATTGCTGACAACAAGAAGGTCATGGTGGGTCATAGTCTCTATGATTGGTGGATCAAGGAATATGCAGGCGTCGATCCCGCCACAGGAGATGCTTTATTCTATAAGGACGTCCTGGATGCAGGGGGCAAGCCCACGGGTCAGCGCGTATTTACCAACAATGCCAATAATGCCAGCTTCTATTACGAAGGCACCGCTATTCCCAAATACACCGGTGGCATAACCAACGCATTCCGTTACAAGAACTTCGATCTCTCTGTCCTGGTGATCTTCTCCGAAGGCGGCAAATTCCAGGATGGGAATTTCCAGACTCTTATGCATCCCGGCACCTTTGGGTATGCCTGGGGTACAGATATATTGAAGAGATGGCAAAAGCCCGGCGATATCACCAGCGTCCCCCGGCTGCAGAATGCCGTTGTAGGTCAGGATGCCGTCTCCACAAGGTGGTTGTATGACGCCAGCTGGCTGAATATCAAGAACGTTACCCTGAGCTACCGTTTACCCAGCAGCATGCTCCGGAGAGTAGGCATCAACGGGATACAGGTTTTTGGCACTGTGGATAACGTTCATCTTTTTACAGCGCATAAGGGAATGGACCCCCAACGTTCGTTTGACGGGTCCTCCGATGCTACCTATACGCCGTACCGTACGGTATCTTTCGGCCTGAACGTTAATTTGTAATTCAAACTGAACTATTTATCATGAAAAATATAACGAAATATATAGCTCTTGTGTTCTTATCCGCCCTTGTGCTGGGCGCCTGTAAAAAGAGCTACCTGGAAACCGCGCCGAGCAACCAGGTGACCGTGGATGTGATCTTCAAAACAACGGAGGGTGCGCAGACAGCCTTGGATGGTCTTTACAGACTTACTTACACATTTGGCATCGAGGACAACGGCAATCACGATCTGTTTGGTCAAAAGTCCTTCGATCTGATCATGGACCTGATGGGCAATGATATGGTCGTCAACAAGCAGGGCTATAACTGGTTTAACGGGGATTACCGTTACAGCGCCGGGGCAAGCACGACGGATGCAGGCCGCTCTTACACGACATGGCTGTACTATTACCAGGTGGTCAACAATGCCAACAGCATCATTACCAACATCGACGCCGCCGCGGGTATCCAGGACGACAAAGATAAAATAAAAGGCCAGGCCCTCTTTATGCGTGCGCATGCCTATTTCTACCTGGTGAATTTCGAGCAGCAGACCTACAAGGGGAACGAGAGCAAACCAGGTATCCCTATGTACAGCGAGCCCGGCGTTACAGGCCATCCCAGGGGTACGGTACAAAATGTCTATGATTCCATCGTTAACGACCTGACGACAGCCGAGACCCTGCTCACCGGCAAGACAAGAAGGGATAAATCCAGCGTGGATGTAACTACGGTACAGGCATTACGTGCAAGGGTTGCGATGCAAATGGAAGACTACACAACGGCCGCTACCTATGCTGAAAAGGTGATAAACTCACAAAAATATCCTCTGATGAACCAGGCAACCCAGACAACCAATTACCTGAACGGATGGAACTCCTTAAGCAATTCCGAATGGATGTGGGGTATGCAGGTGATCTCGGATCAGGCCACCGTATATCCGTCCTGGTTCTCTCATATGGATGCGGAGCTTACCGGCGAGCCGGGAGGATACGCCACTTTGGGACAGCAAAAAAAGATCACCAAGGCTCTATACGACCAGATAGACGATAACGATATCCGTAAACAAGCATGGATCGCGCCGGGTGATGGGAACAACTACGCACCTGATTATTCACAGCTGAAATTCCATCTGGCGGACCCCAGCAGCTGGGCAGGTGACTATATGTACTTCAGCGTAGCGGAGATGTACCTTATCGATGCAGAAGCATTGGCCCGCAGCAGCCAGGACGGACCCGCTCAAACCATCCTGAACACGCTGATCCGGAACAGGTTTCCCGGTTATGACGCCACTGCGTTCTCCGGACAGGCTCTGATCAACGAAGTCCTTTTACAAAGAAGGATCGAGCTCTGGGGTGAAGGACTGGCCTTGCTGGACATCAAGCGGTTGAAGACGGGTCTTAACCGTCCTACCGGTGCCGGCAACCATGGCTCCGGCAACTTCGACCCCATCGTCTATACCCTGCCTGACCAGGATCCCAAATTCCTGTACAGGATCCCACAGGAAGAGCTGAATTCCAACAAATCGATGACAGCAGCCGACCAGAACCCTTAAACTATTTATTAAGCACACTTAATAATTAAATTCTATCAAATGCGAAATAAATTATTATCCATCATTGCCTGTGTGATTGTTGCATTCGTGACGATCATTGCATGCGAGAAGAAAAAGGACGTCTTCATAAACTCCGCGTATTCGGAGTTCGCTACGCCGCTGGTGTCCAATGTCAAGTTCTTCGTCAAGAACGATCCTAATTCACAGATCAGGATACCTCTCGGAATTACCACTGTGGCAACTACCGACAGGAAGATCATCATAAAGGACTCTTCCAGGACGGCGGTAAACGGCACCCAATATACCCTTTCGACCACTACCATCACAATTCCGGCAGGTAAAACCGTAGATTCTGTTACGCTTAACGGCATTTATGCAGGTTATCCTGTCGGCAGGGTAGATACGGTCTATCTGAAGATCGTCGGCGGCGATGTTCCCCTCAATGCTTACAACACAACCTACAGCGTTATTTTGCAGGGATATTGTGATGTAATAAAAGACGACCTTGTCGGCAACTACACAAAGACCATCGACACTTATGGCAGCGGACAAAGCTCACAAGGAGCCTATACTGCTACCATCAGTGATTGGGTATCCACGGGGCCAACCTCTGCCACGATAAAGATCAAAAATCTTGGGGCGACATCCGATTATGGTTTTGGGGATTTAGACCCTACTGGGAAGACTCCCGGATTTTTGCCCGATGATCCTGCGGCCATTGGTCTGAATGCTACTTTAGACTGGTCTAATCCGTCCAGCTTTAAGGTTACAGTACCCAAACAAACTTATGTGTTGGACTCATATGGCAACGGCCCTTCCACCGTTACGGCCACAGGAACTTTTTCATCCTGTGCGCAAACATTTACGATCACGTTTACAGTGACCGACGCCTCCACAACGTACGTCCCGATCACTACGAAATTCAATAAATAGCAGGATATCCTGTACAAAGAAGGGGCCGTCTCATACATAACGAGACGGCCTTTTTTTATAGCTGGTATTAATAAGAAATTAATGTTTGGATACATATTGCTATCTTGAAGAAAAATTTCTTATCTTGTATTACTCATTTCTCCGTATCCCTTTCCCTGCTTTCTCAACCCGCTCTGATTAGTTAAACACCGATTAGTAAACAAACCGTAGACGTATGGCCATGCTGTACGTAAACTCCTAAACTGGCTTGTCATGAGACCCCGGACCGCAATCCTATTGCTGCTGTGTTTCCTCTCTTTCTCTTGTTTTGCTCAGGACCAGCCTGACAAGGTTACGGCTATTATAAACTTTCCTTCCAAATTCTTCAGTCGGATACAAAGCAAGACTGCCAGCCTGAACGATCAGCTCACCCGTCAGACGGAAAAATATTTGCAAAAGATGGCCCGGCGGGAAGAACGGCTGCGTAAAAAATTATACAAAGTTGACCCCAATGCGGCAAAGAGCTTGTTTGCAGGCTCGCCGGAGAAGTATGCGGCTTTAGGCCGGCAGCTTGCTCATGATTCCGGCAGCAGTGGCAGCCTGGCGCTCAACGGCGAATACCAGGCTTATACGGATTCACTGCAAGGCATGCTCAAATTCATGGGTGACAATCCCAAAGCCCTGGCTTCGCTCAAGCAATTGCAATCCCTGCAGGCGAGAATACAGGACGCAGATCAGGTCAGGGAGTATGTCCGCGAAAGAAAACAGCAGATATCTCAATATATCCGGCAGCATACGAACCTCAGCGAGCATCTGGGCAAGGACTACCAGGGTATGAACCAGGATGTCTATTACTATTCGCAGCAAGTGAGGGAATATAAGGAGATGCTGAATGACCCGGACAAGATGACGAAAGAA
>DASZVM010000966.1:0-2627 GCA_035547295.1 Puia sp.
AGCATACATAGTAATACAATGGCTTTGTCAGCCCCTCCTTGTCAAAGCCGTTCCGCCGCCAGTGATACAATATGAAATAATACAGGGAAAGAAAGGTAAACAGGTTGAACCACGGGTCGATGATGCCTGATTTGAAATACATGTTCGGGAAAAGGGATCCCCCGTAAGCCAATGCCCACAGGACGCCAAAACGGGTGTCATAGATACGCCTGCCGATGCAAAAAACCACGATCAGGGTAACGATGCCGCAGAGGGCATTGGGAAAGCGCGCGGAAAACTCGTTGATGCCGAAGACCTTCATGGCAGTGCTCTGCATCCAGAAGAACATGGGCGGCTTTTCCCAGAATGGCTTGAAGTCCACATATACGCGGGTGTAGTCATCCAGCTTGATCATCTCCCTCGAACATTCGGCAAAATTGATCTCGTCCCAGTCGAACAAATGCACACGGCCCAGGAATGGGATAAAAAAGAGTGCGCCGAGGAGGGCGATGAGTACGATCGTGGTGGTTTTGTTCCGGCGCATTGACAGCTTTTGGCTGCAAAAATAACTAATTAAGCGGTTTATACATCTCTCTTTTCATGACCCCCCATTTGCAGAGACGATGGACAACGGACACCTGAAGGACACCGAGCCCATAAACCACGCTCCGGCGGAAGTTGATGCTGGAAGCCTCTTCGAAATAACGGGTGGGGCAGGTGATCTCCGCGATCTCATATCCCAGGTAAATGATCTGGGAAAGCATCTGGTTGTCAAAAACAAAATCCTCGGAGTTGATGTCATAATTTATCCGCTGGAGTATTTCCCGGGAAAAAGCCCTGTATCCCGTATGGTATTCCGCCAGCTTCTGACGAAGCATCACATTCTCGAAAAAGGTCAGCATCCTGTTGAATACATATTTATACAGGGGCATGCCCCCGTGCAGGGCGCCTTTGCCCAGGGTCCTGGAACCCAGCACCACCTGGTAAACATTGTTGGCTATGAGCCAGGCCATGGAAGGAATAAGCTTGGGAGTATACTGATAATCCGGGTGCAGCATGATGACGATGTCGGCGCCCAGCTCAAGCGCCTTATTATAACAGCTTTTCTGATTGCCGCCATAGCCACGGTTCTTGTCATGCTTGATGATATGGGAAATGCCCAGCTCATGGGCCACGGCTACAGTCCGGTCACTGCTGTTGTCATCCACCAGCACCACCTCGTCCACGATGTCAAAGGGGATCTCGGCATAGGTTTTACGAAGGGTAAGCTCAGCATTATAGGCCGGCAATACGATAACAAGCTTTTTACCTTCGATCATAAGACGCCAATGAGTTGAATTTTATCAATATTAAACGGCAAACCTACGCATATCATATCAATACAGAAAATTTTAAGTGGAAAGCCTATGCGGCTGCACGAGACCGAAACCTTTCAGCAAATATCCAATGTACGAGGACAGCCGTAATTACCCCCAGGAAAGATCCCATCAGCACATCGGTGAGGAAATGCTGCCCCAGGTAGATCCTGGAATACCCTACGGCGACGGCGATCAGCAGGTAGACGACATTCCATTTTTTATTCTTCTCAAAAATAGCCAGCATGGTGGCGAGGGCAAATACGGTGGTGGAATGACCGGAAGGGAAGCTGCTAAAGCCGCGGCGCGTTACGCCATCGATAAAATAAGCATATTTTCCCCCGTGCTCGAATACTTCCCAGGGACGGGGCATGGAAAAAAGGTTCTTAAGGATCTGGGCCAGCAGGGCCGAGAGAAGAAAGGATATAAGCACCTGCCAGGCCTGGGGCCATCGACGCATTACCATCAGCAGGATGATCACCGCCACGGCAAAAAGCCCATCCCCCAGATAGGTAAAAGGAATAAAAAAATAATCCAGCAAGGTTGGATGAAAAGGGTTCAACAGCAGGAAACTGGCCGTTTTGCCCTTCGTCAGCAGAAGTACCAGCCCCACGAGGAAAAAGAAACCATAACAGAGAAGAAAATTGCGGTTGGCCACAATGATTGATCTCAGCTTATTCATCCCGTAAAACTACTACAAACCTTCCACTAATTCCTCCGCAAGACCAAAAGAGAGGGTCATGCCGGCTCCTCCTACCCCATTGATCACATAGACGTAAGGTTCCGGAGAAAAGAAAAGGTCGGACGCCCCATCCGTCAGTTTTGTATAAATACCATTCCAGGTCTGGATAACCGACCAGTCCTTCACCTGTACAAACTTACGCAGATAGTCCAGGATCATCCGGAAAATAAAGTCCTTATCGAAGGGATCGTGCGTGAGGCCATACTCATGGGAGTCTCCGACGGTAAGCTCTCCTCTGCCATTCTGGGATACCATGACATGGATGCCCCACTCCAGGTAAGCCGCCATTTCTTCCGAATAGCGTTGTCTGAGCAGGGGCAGCGACGGAGCAGCTTTAAAACTATTATAGTGAATAAGGGAAAGCCCTCCGCAAAGCGCCGGACCTATCCGCCAGTCCGCCGGCTGCGGCGCCAGGCGCATCATCTGCAATTTGCATTTTGTCAGGGGCTTCTTTGTATATGCCTCAGGGTACAGGGTCTCGAAATCCGCTCCGTTGCAGATAAAGATCAGGTCTGCCTGGTATTCCTCTTCATTACCGATGTACACCGTCT
>DASZVM010000967.1:0-13204 GCA_035547295.1 Puia sp.
TGTTCTACACCAGCTTTATCACACTGCTGCTGTTGCTGGCGACCCGGTATCTCTTACAGCTGGAGGAAGGCATTCGCTGGCGGCCGGTCCTGGGTTTGCTCATCCCCCTGGTGCTGGTCTGTCTCACCCGGAGCATGTATCATATCCTCTGGCTGCTGGTCCTGTCCGCCCTGGTTTGCATATGGCACCGGCGCCACGCCCATTCCCGCCGGATCATCGCCGCATCGATGGTCTCCGTCCTCCTCGTCGGCGGCTGGTACGTAAAGAACTATATCATCTTTCATCAATTCTCCACTTCCACCTGGATGGGAATGAATATGGCGCGGAATGTATTTCATGATGCCACGATCACGGATTCTGCGAACATCGCTGCCATCGAGCCTTTTTCAAGGATATCTGTCTACCGCCGTTTCCTGCCGCCCGGTTATGCCGGTAAGTACGCAGGGCTGGAGGACCGCGATCTTCTGCAGGAATTCAAGAACGACAGCTTCATCAATGAAAAACACGTGGACTACATCGAAGTCTCCCGCCTCTACATGCAGGAGTCGAAAAAAGCCATCAGCTCCCACCCTCTTGCCTATCTGAAAAATGTCGCTCAATCCACCATTATCTTTTTTGCCCCCGCCACCCGGTACCCTACCACGGAATACCTGTCGGAAAGGATGAAATGGTATGATGTAGTGTATTCTTTTAATCTTTCGCATTTCGCTCATGGCAAGCAGCAAAGACGTATCGCGCTGACGCTTTCGGCCATACCACGGCTTATCATCTATTGCCTCGCATTCTTCTGGCTGGTAAGGACGGCCTTCCGCCAAAAACAGGTCCCGGGCGGTCTCGTCACCGTATTTATCACATGTATCATCGGATATATATTCGCCGTAAGCTCGCTATTCGAACATTATGAGAATATGCGGTTCCGGTATGAGATCGAGCCGTTGTTCTTCATCCTGGTGGCCATCGTGCTATCGGCGCTGCCCCGCTTCTCCGCCCGCCGCCGGCCCTAGCTTGCATTATTGCCGATTTAGCTATATTTTTACCCCATGACCGACTTAAAGTGCAAGATCTGCGGGAATACGGAGAACAACCGTACCTACACCGCCAGGGAAATGATGTTTGGATTAAAGAACGAGTTCGGGTACCTGGAATGTTCGAATTGTAAATGTCTTCAGCTGATAGAGATCCCCGTCGACCTCGCCAGATACTACCCCGACGATTATTATTCTTATTTCAGCAAGGGCGAAGAGCACCATATACAGCAAAGCTTTTCCAAGACCTTAAAACGCAATCTGAAAAAAGGCCTCCTGAACCATTACCTCAAAGGCAAAAGCCCCATCGGCAAAATGCTGTCCCCCAAACTGAGCGGCTATTACCCCTGGATAAGAACAGGCATGCTCACCAGCAATTCCAACATCCTCGATGTAGGCTGCGGCTCGGGAGAGCTGCTGCTAAAAATGTACAACGACGGGTTCCGGCGCCTTACAGGATTGGACCCCTTTATAAAAGAGGATATCCATTACAAATGCGGCATCACGATCCATAAAAAGACGCTGGACCAGCTGACGGAAAAATATGATCTGATCATGATGCATCACGCGTTCGAGCATATGGACCAGCCGTTGCAGATCATAAAGAACATCCGCCGGCTGCTGAACCCGAAAGGAATAGCGCTCATCCGCATACCCGTGGCCGACTCTTACGCCTGGCACAAATACGGTGTGGATTGGGTGCAGCTGGACGCCCCCCGTCATATCTTCCTGCACACGGAAAAAAGCATGCGGATCCTTGCCGAACAGGCAGGCCTGACATTCTCCGGCGTGATCTATGACTCCTGGAACCTTCAATTTTACGGGTCTGAGCTGTATAAAAGAAATATCCCGTTGAGGTCGGATAAGCAGAATGAAATATTCTCCGGCCGGCAAATGGAGGAGTTTACTACCGAGTCTCACAGGCTGAATGAAAAAAAACAAGGCGATCAGGCCTGCTTTTACTTGACAAAGGAGTCATAGACGGCTTCTATCTTGCGTGTCATAACACCCGCATTATATTGCTCATGGATCGTGTCCAGGGCCTTGCTATGAAGTGAAGCCCGCAACCCGGCATCCTTGCCCAGACGGACCAACGCGGCTGCCAGGGCCTCCGGATCGCCCGGCGCCACCAGCAATCCGTTCACTTCATGCCGGATGATCTCTTTTGTACCGTCCACACGGGTGGCGACCACCGCTTTGCCCATGGCCATGGCTTCCAGAAGCCCGATGGGCAGTCCTTCCCACAGCGAGGGCAGGACAAAGATATCTGCCGCGGCCAGCACGTCCGGCACATCCTGCCTGAACGCCTGGAAGGTTATCTTATTCCCCAGCCCCAGCTCCTTTGCCAGGGCCAGCCCTTCTGCTTTCTGATCCCCATCGCCCACCATGAGCATGTGCAGGGAAGGCAGCTGCTGCACGGCCTGCTGAAAAGCCCTGATAAGCGCCAGGGGTTGCTTATGATGGGTAAAACGGGCTAAGAACAGCACCAGCACTGCATCTGCCGGGATCTTCAGCTCTTCGCGTATGTTTTTGAACTTCCTGGAAGGACAGAACTTCTCCTGATCGATGCCATTGCTGATCACCGTTGCCTTCAGACCGGGTATCTGATCGATACCCGACTGCCGGTTGCTTGCCGAAACAGCAATATTAAAGGCGCTCCGGGAAGTGATATAACGTTCGCCCATGATACGCATGCGACGCACCAGCAGGCTCTGATCATCGTGAAAGGACCACCCATGCACGGTATAGATGAGGGGAATGCCCAATGAACGGGCAGCCCATAAAGTATTCGAGCTGGCCCTGGTGCCGTGTGCATGCACCAGCGCAGGGCGCTCCGTCAGCAACAGCTGCTTTACCTGGCCCCATTTGCTGACGTCAAAAGGCTTTTCGGTATAGATGACATGAGTGTTCACATTCAGGGCGCGGAGCCGCTCCACCATCGGACCTTCGGTGAAAGAAAGCACGACTGGCTCAAACCTGTCCCGGTCGAGATTTTCTACAAGGCTCAGAAGGTGTGACTCGCCTCCGCCGATCTGACCCTGGCGAATACATTCCAGGACCTTTATCTTCTTCTTCATGTCTGTTTACAGTTTTTCTATCCAGCGGTCATACCATAGCTGGAACATCAGCACCTGCCAGAGCTTTTGATAATTTACTTTTTTGCCGGCAAGGAACTCGTCCCGCAGACGGATGATCGGTACGGGAGAGAATACACCGGTGGCAGCAAGACATTTCTCGCTCAGGTAGTAACGCAGCTGCTCTTTCAGGTCTTCCCTGAACCACACCATCAGCGGGGCGATAAAGGGTCGTTTGGGTCTTTCCATCAACGCCTTGGGAATATAGCGGTGGACGACCTCTTTCAGCAGCCATTTATTCACTCCGTTGCGGATCTTAAAAGAAGAGTTCAGCTGGGACAGGAACTCGATGACCGTATGGTCCAGCATGGGCTCTCTTCCCTCCAGGCTGACGGACATAGTAGCCCTGTCCATCTTCACGAGGTTATTGTCCACGAGAAAGGTCTTGTAGTCGATGGCCAGCAGACGGTTGACAACCCCATCGTTGTGCTCCAGCTTGGCGCCATCCTCGAAGGCCGTGTGAAGGCGCTGGAAAGGCTTGCCCAGAAAGGATTCCACCTCCTTTTCCGTGATGTATTGGCTAATGTATTTTACGGCGGTCACAGGGTCATGGCTCTTCCAGATCAACCGCATCTTTTCATAACGGGTGGAGAAATTATATTTTTTACTGAAGTAAGGGATATGATCCGGATTGATCAGGGACATCGTTCCGCTAAGCATGCTTTGTATCAGGGGAGGCAACTGGCTGGTGTATCTCTCCGCCTGGTTGAATTTATTGTAGCCGCCAAAGATCTCGTCCCCCCCATCGGCGCTGAGCGCCACTTTTACGTCCTTTCTTGCCAGCTGGCTCACCAGCACAGAGGGTACGGTGGAGTTGTCCGCAAAAGGTTCGTCATATATTTCCGGCAGCTTGCTCAGCACACCACCCGCTTCTTTGGCGGTGAGGTACCACTCGGTGTGATCAGTGCCGAGGTATTCCGCTATTTTCTTTGCCTCGGGGGCCTCGTTGAATTCATTCTCATGAAAACCAATGGTAAAGGTCTTTAGCTTTTCGGTGCGTCCGGTCTGTAGAAGAGCGGCCACGCTGCTGCTGTCGTATCCGCCGCTGAGAAAGATGCCTACGGGCACGTCCGCCACCATACGATATTCGTATGCCTTCTTTAGCAGCTTGTCCGTATGATCGATGACCTCCTGCTCGGACATGTCCAGCTTGGGCTTGTTATAATAGTCGAAGACATCCCAATATTTTGTCAGCTCCTGTTCCCTGGTGGGCAGGTCGATGGTAAGATAGTGCCCGGGCAGCAGCTTATAGGTATTATGAAAAATACTGTGGGGGGCGGGGATATAGCTGAATTGAAGGAACAAGGCCAGGCTGTTCACATCGATCTTCTTTTTAAAAGAGGCATGCTGGAAAAGGGCTTTCAGCTCGGAGCCAAAGAGCAGGGTATCCCCGTCCCAGTAATAATACAGGGGCTTGACGCCGGCCCGGTCACGGATAAGCATCAGCTTCTGTCTCCTTTTGTCATAAAGGGCGATGGCAAACATGCCGGTGAATTTCTGGACCACATCCATTCCCCAGCAATCGTATCCTTTCAGGATCACCTCTGTATCACTCCAGGACGTAAAGGAATATCCTTTTTCTTCCAGCTCTTTACGTATCTCTTTGAAATTATATATTTCACCGTTGAAGTTGACGATCAGGTCCCCGAAATGCATGGGCTGATGTCCCAGGGGTGACAGGTCGAGGATGGACAGGCGGCGCTGTCCAAAGCCGATAAGGGCCTGGGAAGCTTCGTATACTTCATGACCGCCGTCATCGGGACCACGATGGAGCATGGCATCTGTCATTGCCTTGAGGACGTCGATGCCGCTGTTCTTTTTAAAATCCACAAAACCGGTGATGCCACACATAATTTGTCAGTTAAAGGTGATGGTACGGTTAAATTGCCAGAGGATGCCTTTCCAGAAAGATCGCAGGTGCTCTTTTTGTCCCCGGATGAGGAACTGGAGGGTATTCTTCGGCATGGTAAAGATCGTAAAATAAGTGGCAAACACCAGGAAAGCCGGCCAGGGAGCATTCCTGCGCATGAACAGTATCCTGTTGCGCGTCAGGTAAAAGGTTTTGAGAGGGCTGGACTTGCCGGTGGTCATGGACTCCTTGTGATAGATCAGGCTGGCAGGCTGATAGTATATATTATAACCCTTTCTTTTGATCTGTTCGCTCCAATCAAACTCCTCGTAATACAAAAAGAACTGTTCGGGCATGGCCCCGACCTCTTCGATAATGCGGCGGGGAACCATCATGGCGCCGCCATGAACATAATGAGTGGGCCGGATGCTGTCATACTGGCCACGGTCCTCTTCCCGGCAGCCGATCATGCCATTCCTGCCGGTGAAGATATTCACCTGTTTGTAGCCCGCGTATTCGATGGTGCCCTTGGCAAAGAAATAATGGAATTTGGGGCTGGCCATGCCTGCGTCCGGATATTTCCGGAAGATATCCAGCAGCCCTTCCAGGAGACCGGGTGTGAATTCGGTATCGTTGTTCACGATAAAGAGGTAATCCCCTTTGGCTGCGCGGATACCTGCGTTGTTGCCGGCTGAAAATCCCAGATTGGAGGAGTTGCGGATCACCCGTGCGGAGGGCAGGGCTGCAAGAAAAGCCTCCGTAGGGTCTTCCCGGGAGGCATTGTCGACCACGATGACCTCTATGTTGGGATAGGTATTATTACGGGTAATAGAATGCAGGAAATCACAGGTTACGTCTGTGGTATTCCAGTTAAGAGCAATAATAGACACCAGGGGTGACATGACGATCAACTATACATTTTCCTTCTGCAATAACGCGGAAGGAGTATTCGCTATTATCCAGAGGTCGGTGGCAAAATTGCATTTGGAGGCATAGTCGATGTCCATATTGATCCTTTCTTCCACGGACATATCCTTATTCCCCCTCTTTTTCACCTGCCAGAGGCCGGTGATGCCTGCCGGAGCCATAAAACGGGCGGCATAGTCATCCGTGGTCAGGGTGGCCGCCTCATACAGCGGCAGGGGCCGGTTGCCTACCAGGGACATATGACCTAAGAACACATTGAACAGCTGGGGCAGCTCGTCCAGGGAGGTGTTGCGTAAAAAGCTGCCGATGCGGGTGATGCGGGGATCATTGTTGATCTTGAAGAAAACGGGACCGACGGCCTCCGCGTTGTATTGGTTCAGGTGCGTCAGGTCGGCTATCTGCTTGTCCGCATCCTGATGCATGGTCCTGAATTTATAGAAATTGAAGATCCTGTATCCTCTGCCGGCGCGTTTGGCGATGTAGAAGATGGGGCCGCGGGATTCCAGGCGGATAGCCAGGGCTATCAGCAGGAACAGAGGGGACAGGATGAGAAGCGCAATGGAAGACACCAGGATGTCAAAAGCCCGTTTGGTCAGGGGGCCGGGATTGAACTTTCCCCGCGCCTCCTCGATAAGGGGGGCAGCCGTCCCGGTGGACTTTATCTTGCGGAGGAACTGGATCTTGGCTTTCAGGTCCTTGTCATCGCAATTGTGTAAGAAGATGATCTCGTCGGGACGGGTATTCTTTTTATATTGCTCCAGCTCTTTTTCGTTGAGACCCGAACCATCGAGTATAAAGGGGATGGCACTCAGCACGGGATGCTTGCGCAGGAACTGGCTGAAGTTACGGATGGACGCAAAATCAAAATTCGCTTCGCAGAGAATGACCTCAGGTATCAGGTTCTTTTCCTGTTGCAGGCTTCTCAACAATTCCGCTTTCACATTTTCAAGACCTTCCGAAGCATAACCTCTTTTGTAGGTGCTGACCAGCTTTTCGATATGTGCAGTGTTCTTACCGATATAGTAGAAACCGCCATATTGAAAGTTATCCGCCTTAGGTAAATGATAAGCGCGGAAAGTCGTACGGGCGACGAACCTGGGTCCTTTCTCTACAGTGTTGGGTAGAAATAATAAATCCATACAAAAGGTTTACGGTTTCATAAATACGGTGGTTCAGAAATAGAGGCTTGCCCTAATAGGAACAGCTCTACAAAGTTTAAGCTTTGCTTTTCATATGCCGAGCAATACCATTCTATTACTTCCTTTTTAGCTTGCCATGGCCGAAAGGTCCTTGTCCAGCTGCCGGCTCTTTACCAGGTCGCTCACTGCGGTCATGAGATCGACTGGGTTGAAAGGCTTGACAAAATGCTTGACAATACCGTTCTCCAGGCATTTCAGTTCTGTTTCCTTCTTCTCCAGACCGGACAATACGACTAGGGGTATGTCACCGTACATCCCGCTGGAAGAAAGCTGTTGTATTAATTCCCAGTTCTCCATATCAGGCAGCTGGGGGTCTGCGATTATCAGATCAGGCATCTGTCTGTGGGTAAGATAATACATTGCCGAATAACCATCAGGGACGGTAACCACATTGTATTCTTTTCCCAAAACAGTTTGCAACAAAAATCGAATAGCCTTACTGTCATCAATTGCCAAAATTTGCTTTTTCATCACCAAGTTCTTTTTAAGGGTTTAAGTAGACACTTAATCTTTCTAGGATGGCAATGGAGTCGGCTCACAAGAGGTATTGGCGTCAAAAATGTTACTTCTCAGAGATGCGAAGCAGGCTTTACCAAATAGTGATGTGGATTATGTACAGTTACTACTACAAATCACCAAATACTTAGAGGAATTTCAAGGATGTGTGGGATTTGTCAAATGATATATATGAAAGAGTTAAATCGCCGAATATTCAGAGGATTTGAATATGGCAGGCATTAAAAATTAACGTGTCATAAAAGTACAGATTGTTTTTCTATTATTCAAAATTATTGCTCGATTATTTTTGATCCGGGTGCAAATTGGGAAATTTTCCCGGAATAAAAAATACCCGGAACATGGTATTTTCCACATAATCGAAAGATTAATGAATTCAACGCACATATATTAACATATATAAATAAAATAATGGAGACGATCAGCGATGATCCTTCCTTTACCTCATCCTCTATCAGTAAAGAAGCATTCATAATGCTGGCTCACCCTCTGTTTGCGCCAGTATAAGAACAAGGGAAAACTACTGTGGATACTGCGGGATTTACTACCATAAAACTCGGTTCAGCCTGCGCTTTCCCATAATGGGAACAACCGTCAGCAGCCACCTTAGCTACCTCGTCTTCATTATGCTTTGGTACGGAACAGCAGGTTTATGTACAAGCAATCTACGTGCCAGCGCTCCTCTGAACAGCACGCTTATCCCAGCGTTTTTCAACAGGCGTTGATTCCCCACTTTTGTGGAAGGGATCGCATCTTTTCTTCTATCGTGGAATATCTTCCCCAGAGTTTATCTTTCAGTGATACACAACCGCAGTTGACGGCGTTCCCCGCAGACAGTTGATCACAATATCAACGGGTTCAGCTCACTGGCGGCCAGCCTGCCTGGCGGCAGACCTTTTAGCCAGGTATCCCTGTCATTCTCCTGGGCGGGATTGGCAGGCTTTGTCACCCGGGCCCCGTCGGCCATATAGATGACGGTCATTATTTCACGCATCCTGTCGGAATCATTCCCCGGCGCGCTATGTATGGTGTTCCCATAGTGCCAGGTGGCATCGCCGGCCCGCATTCCTGCAGGCCGGGTCACCGGGTATTGGTTTTCCTTGATATATTTTTTGTAGCCGCTCTCCGACTCATCGGAGATCTTCTGATCCAGCACCGTCCCTTTTTTATGACTGCCGGAAGCAAAGGTCAGCATCCCCATGTCCATGCTGATATCCGTCATCGGCATCCACATGGTCACCGTATCCTGGGTATCCAGCGGCCAGTAATACTGATCCTGATGCCAGGGCGTAGGGCCTCCCCCGGGCTCCTTGAACAGGGCCTGGTCATGATAGATACGCACATTGGTCACCCCCAGCAGATCTGCCGCCACCTTTCCCAATCTTTTGGACAGCACCAGCCGCCGCACCCCTTCATCCACCCGCCAGAGGTTCATCACCTGTAAAAAAGCCTTCCCATAAGTATCCCTCTCCGAAAGCCGGCGCTTTTCCGTGCGAAACCGCTTTACGGCATCGGCTACCACGGGCCGGTAAACCGCCGCCTCATCCGGGCTCAATAAACCCCGGATAAGGATATGCCCGTTGGTCCTGAACTCTTCCCGCTGTCCGGGAGCTATAAGCCGAAGCTCATCCAGCGACGCTATGGTTGTGACGGCTGCCATGCTGGTCACGAAGTACGCCATTCAAAGGGAGAAAAGATACGGGCAAATTGACCAAAAACTGGGGTATATTACCCCTTACCTGATAAATTCATATATTTATCAGCAAAAAAGGCAATGCTTAAAGCGTCCTTCGAAGTACTGCTGCCGGCCGCTGGTCATTCGTTCATTGTCTCCACCTACAACGAGTCCGGCTTTAAAGCCCCCTTCCATTTTCATCCGGAATACGAGCTGACCCTGATCACCGCGGGCAGCGGCAAACGTTACATCGGCAGTCATATGGCAGGCTTTGTACCCGGCGACCTGGTGCTGCTGGGCCCTAATCTCCCCCATTGCTGGAAGCTTGATCCTGCTGACACGCCCGCCGCCTCCATCGTCATCCAATTCGCCGCTGATTGTCTGGGTACGGGCTTTTTTTCTTCCCCCGGGCTGGACGCCATCCAACGGCTGCTGAGCAGCAGCCATTGCGGTATACACTTCCCTCATTCCGGACCCCGGCACCTCCGCGCCTCACCCGTGCAACGCATCCACACCCTGGCCACGGAGACCAGCGACTTCCGGCGGCTCATCGGCCTGCTGGAGATCCTGCAGGAGCTGGCCCATGAAAAGAACAGCATGCTGCTGGACACCAGCGGCATGACGGCAGGGCTTACACCCGCCGATAGGGAAAGGATCCATCCTATCTTCGCCTACGTGGTGGAAAATTTCAGAGCAACGGTCTCGCTGGAAAAAGCAGCCTCCATCGCAGGCATGTCTCCCAACGCCTTCTGCAGATATTTCAAAAAGATCACCCGAAAAACTTTTATGGACACAGTCATTCAGCACAGACTGGACTATGCCATGCGACAGCTGGTGCAAACAAACGATCCCATTTCCGGCATTTGCTTCGACAGCGGCTTCGGCGACATCTCGCATTTTCACAAGATATTCCGCTCGCGCATGCACATAAGCCCCCTGGGCTATCGAAAAAAATTCAGACAGGCCACGGAAATATAGATCGGCTGAAATCCAGGCTGTACGGGGTTTTACGAAGACAGTCACGCAATTTTACGCGCCTGCAGACAGGGGATTTCCCGCAGGCAATGCCTGTTTTTTAAAAATAACAATGACGTCAGGACAAAGTAGGAGGCTCTGCTGCGGTATAACACTTACACAAGGCAATTATGTATACCTTATGCACCGTTTTGTCGTTATTATTGTAGGTCGGATTACGACAAAACCATTAAACCGAATCGATCCGTAACTAAATCCAATTTTCTATGAGTAAGAAATTTACTTTAGTGCTCCTCATGCTTCCGCTGTTGGTGCTGGGATCCTTATCGCTCTCCGCACAGCTGCACAAGTCATTGAAGTTCATCGGTGGGACTTCTTACGCGGAGACAGATGTACACACGCCGCAGCTTCTCCCCACCGACCCACCATCATATGACGCCACTATAGAATTCTGGGTCTATGTCCCTGTGTCGGAACCTGGCTTGCATTATTTTATTTCCGAGAATGGCTTGAATAGTGATCCTTTTTACATCGGCTATGATGGCAATGCCCACGACTCAATCGTCATCGGCACTTTCTGGGGGTCCGATTATACCGGCGGCGACCCGTTAAACTACTCCGTTGATACCCTCACCATCGGACAATGGAATCATATTGCCCTTGTCTACTTTAATGCGGATCTGACGGGAAAGCTTTACGTCAACGGCGTATTGGCAGACTCAGGCGCATTCTATCCACACACCGGCAACGGCAGCGATGGCCATCTGCAGCTGGGTACGGACGTCACCAATACATTGTCCTTCAATGGCATGATCGACGGTCTGCGGATCTGGAACATCGCACGCATGCCGGATCAGATCAAGGCAGGCATGTACGGGACTGTATCCACCACCGACCCAAACCTCGTCGCCTGGTACCAGATGGATGAAGGAAGTCCCAGCACCACCGCAGCCAATATAGCCAATGTCGCTACGCAAACAGGTCTCGATCTCACCCTCCGCAATGGCGCAGACTGGGCCAGCGGTCCCGCCATACCCAATACCAACGCATTGACCTTTGATAATACACAAGGCACCCAGGTCACTATTCCATCCAATGCGGCCTATGACCTCATCACTTCGGGCACCATCGAATTCGATGTCAAGCCCGGTGACCTGCAGGGCGCCCGCGCTATCATATCCAATAGAGGCAGCAGCGGTAACCGCTGGACTGTCTACATGGACAATACCCCCGGCAACAGCAGGATAAATTTTGCCAGCGGCGCTTCGAACCAGGACATCCCCTATTCCTCCGGCTTTACGATCAACAACAAATGGTACCATATATCGATGGTTACAGCACCTGATGGAGTAGGCGGAGATACCACGGCGGCCTTTGTCAATGGCGAATACATCGGCAAGGCTACCCTGGGCTACGATCAATCCGTTACGGCAGAACCGCTGGTCATCGGCGCCAACCCCGACGACCCTTCAGAGAACTGGGTTGGAGGTATCGACGAAGTGCGCCTCTGGAATACCGCCCTTACAAAGACAGAGATACAAGCAAATATGGGCGCCTCGATCCCGCTGACAGAAACCCGTCTGGCAGGCAGCTGGACCTTCGACCAGGGCATCGACAACGGCGATAATGTGGGTCTGAAAGTGGCCGTCGACAACACAGCGACGACCAACAATGGTATCTTGAACAGCGGCTTCCTGCTGCAACCCAGCACCGCCAGCAATTATATGGCCAATACGCCTATCACCCTGCCCGTCACCTTTGGTAAGTTCACCGCGGTAAGACAAGGCACGGGAGCCCAGCTGAAATGGCAGACCTATTCCGAATCCAATACCAAGGATTTCATTATCCTGAGAAGCGGAAATGGCATCGATTTCACCGACATCGGTTCCGTAGCCGCATCGGGCAACAGCCGCACGCTGAAGACTTATTATTTCAACGACGGTACGCCGCTGGAAGGCAATAATTACTATCGTATCCAGGAAAGGGACCTTGACCTGCAATCCACTTACAGCGAGATAAAGGCGCTGTCCTTTACCCGGTCAGGCGACCTGGTATGGTACACTACGGGCGCCAGGTCTGTAGAGATCCGTCTGCAAAAAGGCTCTACGGAACAATACAGCATCTCCGACGCGGGTGGTAATATGATCCGCACCGGCCGTCTTGCGGATGGCGTCACCAGCCTCTCCGGTGTACCCGGCGGCATCTATTTCGTGACGGTATTCAACGGCATCGGCGACAGACAAACGACAAAGGTTATTATTCCCTCATTCTAATAAAAAAACGCCCCTGGCTGAAATGCCCCCAAAAAGTCAGACACTTTTGGGGGCGTTTTTTTTACCAGTCTTTCCATACAGGCTGATATCCCTGCCGCTGTATCATTTCTGCGATAAGCGCGGGACTGCGGTCATCATGTATCTCAAACTGCTCTAAAGACTCCGGATCCACCGCATAGCCCCCGGGGTTAGTCCGGCTGCCGGCGCTGATGGAGGTGATCCCCAGCCGGATGGCATGGTCCCTGAATACAGGGCTCTCCCGGGTTGAAAGGGATAGCTCTATTTCCCCATCCAATAAACGATAGGCACAGATCAGCTGTATCAGCTGCCTGTCCGTCATTTCCACCTTGGGAGCAAGCCCCCCCGCATGAGGCCGCAGCCGGGGAAAGGAAATGGAATATTTCGTCTGCCAGTATGTTCTTTCAAGATACTGCAGATGCAGGGCGGTAAAAAAGCTATCCGTCCGCCAGTCCTCCAGCCCGATGAGCACCCCCAGCCCCATCTTATAGATGCCGGCCTTACCCAGACGGTCAGGCGTGTCCAGCCTGTACCCGAAATTCGATTTCTTCCCTTTTGGATGATGCAGTTTGTAATCTTCCCGGTGATACGTCTCCTGGTATACCAGCACGG
>DASZVM010000968.1:0-5201 GCA_035547295.1 Puia sp.
CTCCGGAATACAAGACCATCCACTTCACCAATAACGGCAGCCAGTGGGACTATAGCTGGAAGTTCGATAAGACCTATCTTCCGGACAATACGGTTACGGATTTCTGGGTCTCCATGAAGGGCACCGACAGCCTGTATACACAAAATTATCAGAAAGAGTAGCAAGCATTAACCCACTATGATCATGAAGCAACGAACCATCGGTATACTACACATGAGGCCCCTATCCCGGTTGTTGACGGCGGTACTCGCAGGGGCCTTTATCATGGCTTCTCCATCCTGCCTGAAGCAGAATGACGACATTCCTCCCGTGTTACCTCCCGGCAGCGGTAATGTCACCTATAATTGGCCGGCCATCGCGGATACAGCGGAGAAGTCGCTGGATTATTTCTGGTCTGCTTCCGGCAAATATTATCTCAGCAGCAATACGGCCGGCGATTGGGCGCAATACTGGCCGCAGGCCCATGCCCTGGATGTCCTTGTCGACGCTTATCTGCGCAATCCTTCTACAGGTCTCAAAGCGCAGATGAACGATCTGCTGACGGGCGTGAGGGCAAAGAACGGCAATACCTTTATCAACTATTATTATGACGACATGGAGTGGATGGCCCTGGCCTGTCTCCGTGCCTATACCGCCACGGAAGATGCAAGGTTCAAAGGAGTGTGCGATACCTTGTGGAGCGATATAAAAGGCGGTTGGAGCGATCAGCTGGGCGGCGGCATCTGGTGGCGTAAGGACAACCCTTCCAAGAACACACCCTCCAATATGCCCGCGGCCATACTGGCGGCACGGCGGTATAAGGCTTTTGGCGACATCGGCGATCTCCAGTGGGCGCAAAAAATATACGACTGGCAGCGGTCCACCCTGTATGACAATACCTCCGGGCTCGTATATGACAATATCGATAAGAACGGCAACAAGAATACAGACTGGAAATTCACCTACAACCAGGGGACCTTTCTGGGCGCAGCCCTGGAATTGTATAAGAACACAGGGAATTCGCAGTATCTCACCGATGCCCTGCAGGCAGCGGATTTTACCCTGAACAGCGGTTTTCTTACGAACAATGGTATCCTGAAGGATGAAGGAGGCGGTGACGGCGGTTTGTTCAAGGGGATCTTTGTCCGCTATTTCACCCGGCTGATAGTGGAAGGGACATTTGACCCTTCGAAAAAGACCGCTTATGTCAATTTCCTTCGGGCCAACGGCGAAAGCCTTTGGAGCAAAGGGACCAATAAAGGCAATTTTCTTTTTGGCAGCGCCTGGGATAAGGCTCCCGGCAGCAGCACCGACCTTACCATCCAGCTCAGCGGTATCATGCTGGTGGAAGCCCTGGTGGAGCTGAAGAAGGGGCAGATGTTCTAAATTTGGCGTAACCCCTGGATTTGGCTATATTTAAGGCGATGGGTTTTCGAAACAAGCGATTGCCGGTAGTCGCAGCGGGCATCTTTCTTCTCGTCCTGATCCCCTGCTGGTGGCTCTTTTTCAGAGAGCGGCCTGTGGATTTTAATACACAGGTGAAGCCTATCTTCAATAAGAAATGCATCGCATGTCATGGCGGCGTAAAAAGACAGGGAGATTTTAGCCTTCTTTTTCGCACGGAAGCAGTATCAAAGACCAAGTCCGGCAAATTTGCCATTATTCCCGGCGATCCTGATCACAGCGAAATGATCCGGCGGATCACCCTGTCCGATCCCGAGGACAGGATGCCTTACAAGCAGGAACCCCTGAGCGAGGGAGAAATAAAGATATTGAGGGACTGGATAAAACAGGGTGCGAAATGGGGCAACCATTGGGCCTATGTGCCTGTGCAGGCGCCGTCTTCCGCCCGGAGCATCGATGACTACGTGGGAGAAAAGCTGAAACAACAGCATTTGGACCCCTCTCCCGAAGCACCCCGGGCAACGCTGCTCCGCCGGGTGAGCCTGGACCTGACAGGGCTGCCGCCCTCGGATAGACTGGCTGCCTCCTTTTTGAAGGACAGCAGCGCCGGCGCCTATCAGCGTCTGGTAGACTCCCTGCTGGCATCTCCACACTATGGCGAGCGATGGGCCGCCCTTTGGCTGGACCTGGCAAGATATGCCGATACCAAGGGATATGAACGGGATGACGGCAGAAGCATCTGGCGATACAGGGACTGGCTGATCGATGCCTTTAATATGGATGAGCCTTACGACCGGTTTCTTACGGAACAGCTGGCAGGGGATCTGCTGCCACATCCCACCGACGCCCAGCTGATAGCAACCGCCTTCCAGCGTAACACGATGACAAATGACGAAGGAGGGACGGACAACGAAGAGTTCAGGACCGCCGCCATACTGGACAGGGTGAACACGACCTGGCAGGCGCTGATGGGCACTACGTTTGCCTGCGTGCAATGTCATAGCCATCCGTACGATCCCTTCCGGCATGATGAATACTATCAGTTCATGGCTTTCTTCAATGACACGCGTGATGAGGATAGCTATGCCGACTACCCCTTGCTGAGACAATTCCCCACAAAAGACAGCCTCGACATAGTAAAGCTGACAAGCTGGGTAGATAAAAATGGCTCACCCGCTCAAGCCAGGGAAGTTGAATGGTTCCTCCGCACCTGGCAGCCATCCATCAATGGCCTTCGCGCCGACCAGTTTGTCAACGCATCCCTCAACGATACCAAATGGCTGATATTCCGGAACCATGGCGTTGCGCGGTTAAGCGCAGTGGATCTGGAGGGCAGGGATCAGCTGATCTACCGGTATCAGGGTTATGCGGCCGGCGGCACATGGACAATACATCTTGACAGACCGGATGGCCCGGTGATCCAACGGGCCCAACACGGCACTACAAAGGGATGGACCATCGCTGCCATCGATTTCCCCTTACAAAAAGGCGCCCATGATCTTTACCTTACGTACGAGAACCCCAATCTGAAAGGTCCGGATGCCAGCGGCATGCAATTCGACTGGTTTCATTTTACCCGCAGTCTGCCGGGTTCATCGGACCCGGAGTATGCCGGCATGAGGAAATTATACGACACCTTGATGAGAGCGCCGGTACCCACCACGCCCGTGATGATGGATAATCCTGCCGACATGCACCGCCCCACGTATGTGTTTGAAAAAGGCAACTGGCTGGTAAAAGGCAAGGAAGTACGACCAGCTACGCCGCATAGCCTGAATCCATTCCCTGCGTCGGCGCCCCGCAACAGGCTGGGCCTGGCCATGTGGCTTACCAGCCGGCAGAACCCTCTTACGGCCAGGACCATGGTGAATCGTCTTTGGGAGCAGCTGTTCGGCACGGGGTTGGTTGAAACCCTTGAAGACCTGGGGACGCAAGGCGCGGAACCCACGCACCAGGCGCTGCTGGACGATCTTTCGTGGAAGTTCATGACAGACTATCATTGGAGTGTAAAGCGGCTGTTGAAGGAGATGGTCATGTCGGCCGCTTACCGGCGGGATTCAAAGGTGACGCCGCAGCAGCTGGAAAAAGACCCTGACAATAAATATTACGCGCGTGCCCCACGGGTAAGGTTATCTGCCGAACAGGTGCGCGACCAGGCGCTGGCCGCAAGCGGTCTGCTCAGCGGACGGGTATCCGGTCCCAGCGTGATGCCCTGGCAGCCAAAGGGCATCTGGCTTTCTCCCTGGAATGGACAGGACTGGCATAAGAGCGATGGGGAAGATCAGTACCGGCGCGCGCTGTACACCTATTGGAAAAGGACGGCCCCATACCCATCCATGATCAGTTTTGACGGCTCGGCACGGGAGGTATGCATGGCACGGCGTATCCGTACCAATACGCCGCTGCAGGCGCTGACCTTGCTGAATGATTCAGTGTACCTGGATGCGTCCCGTCACCTGGCATATCGGACGCTTCCCTCCGATCCTGTCATGCCGTTGGCTGCCTCTCAGGTGGCTGCCGCCATTCGGCAAGGCTACTCCGACATTCTTTTCCACCCCATCGGGGATGCCGGCCTGGCTGCATTACAGCAGTTGTATAATACTGCCTACGCCCGTTTCAGCCGCGACCCGGACAAGACCCGTGAGATGGTAGGCATGGAAGAAAAGCACAATAATCCTTCCACGGCAGCGCTTGTCGTGGTAGCCAACGCTATATTGAACCTGGACGAAGTGATCACCAAGAATTGAATATGACCCAAAAAGAGCTGCATAATCAGCGATTATTAAAAGAGGCCGAACAGGCAGTGACGCGCATGTACACCCGCCGTCATTTTTTACAGGATTGCGCGATGGGCTTTGGCGCACTGGCGCTGGGATCATTCTTACAATCCTGCGGCAGAGGAGCTTCTGCAGGCGCGGCAGGCGGTCCCGTCTTTGATCCTGCCCATCCGCTGGCTCCCCGGATGCCCATGTTCCCTGCCAGGGCCAAAAGGGTCATATACTTGCATATGGCCGGCGCACCGTCGCAATTGGAATTATTCGACTATAAGCCCGCTTTACAACAGCTGGATGGAAAGGATTGCCCCAAATCGCTGCTGGAAGGAAAACGTTTTGCATTTATCCGGGGAGTTCCAAAGATGCTGGGGCCGCAGGCTCATTTTCAGCAAAGAGGGCACAGCGGCGCCTGGGTCAGCGAGAACATGCCCCATCTGGCCTCGATAGCCGACGAGCTTTGTTTCCTCAAAGGGATGACCACGGATCAGTTTAACCATGCTCCCGCGCAATTGCTGGTACAGACAGGCTCTCCACGGCTGGGCCGTCCCAGCATGGGCTCCTGGGTGACCTATGGACTGGGTACCGAGAACGAGAACCTCCCCGGTTTTGTCGTGCTCACCAGCGGGGGGAAGTTCCCCGATGCCGGCAAAAGCATCTGGGGCAGCGGTTTTCTTCCCAGCGTGTACCAGGGAGTTCAATGCAGGAGCGAAGGCGACCCCGTATTATTTATCGAAGACCCGCAGGGCATGGACAGGGATATCCGCAAGGCATCCATCGACGCGATCAATAAGGTCAATGAGCAGGAGCACACCGAATACGGAGACCCGGAGATCCTATCCCGCATCTCGCAATACGAGATGGCTTATAAGATGCAGCTATCCGTCCCCGAAACAATGAATATCAACGACGAGCCGGCCTACATCCACGAGATGTACGGCACGCGGCCGGGGAAAGCCTGTTTTGCCAACAACGTGCTGCTGGCCCGCCGGCTGGTGGAAAAAGGCGTCCGCTTTGTACAGCTGTTCGACTGGGGCTGGGATACAC
>DASZVM010000969.1:0-4181 GCA_035547295.1 Puia sp.
GATATTTATTGACCTCTTTTGAGCCCGGCTCGTTGCCCCTGGCGCATTTCGCCCCGGCAATGTCCCGAACAGGGATGTCATATTACAAAGGATTCTGATGTGGAAAAAAACTTAAATAAGACCCGTAAAAAAACGCTTTGAAATGAAAGGAATACCTATATTCGCATACTCAGAAAGAACCAACCTCCTGTCGAAAAAATATTATGGTTAGGTGATTTTAAAGAAATTTAACCGAAACCAACTGCATGAAAGATCCGCCCTGTAAGGCGGGTTTTTTGCTTTATACCCATTCCCGGGATATATATTAAAAATAATCCGCATCATCATATGACAATTATCGTCATATAGAAAAAATACTGTTAATTCTTCCTCACAACCAGCTAGTTAGTCTTTTTTAGCACCAACTTCCCCCTTATACCTTTCCCATAGAGGACTATTTTCCCGCAGCCGCTCTACCGCCCCTTTTAGCTGTCCTATTGCGTAATCCACTTCCATTTCCGTGGTAAACCGTCCAACGCCAAACCGCAGGCTGCTGTGAGCCAGGTCGTCGTCCAGGCCCAGGGCTTTTAGCACGTAACTGGGTTCCAGCGAGGCGGAGGTACAGGCCGATCCGGAGGAAAGGGCGATATCCTTATTGATCATCGTTATAAGTCCTTCCGCCTGAGCCCCCCGGAACGAAACGTTTGTCGTCCCCGGCAGCCGGTGGGTCCTGCTCCCATTGACGTATACTTGCTCCATTTGCAGCAAGCCTGCTTCCAGCCTGTCCCGTAATCCGGCTATCCGTTGCGCTTCCGTCTCCATCTCCAGCCTGCAGATCTCACAGGCCTTGCCAAACCCTGCAATGGCCGGTACGTTCAGCGTCCCGCTGCGCATCCCCCGCTCATGACCGCCTCCATCCATCTGTGCCGTCAGCCGTACCCGGGGGTCCCTTCTTCTCACATATAAAGCGCCAACTCCCTTTGGACCATATAATTTATGGGCGCTCATCGCCAGGAGGTCGATGCCATCTTCATTTACATTCAGGGGCACTTTTCCTACCGCCTGGGCCGCATCGACAAAAAAGAGCACCCTATGCTTGCGGGCTATGCCGCTGATCACCCGGATAGGCTGTATCACCCCGATCTCATTGTTGGCGTACATCACACTGATCAGTACCGTCCCCGGTCGTATCGCCGCCTCCAGCTGACCCGGGTCTATCAAACCTTCTCTATCCACCGGCAGATAGGTCACCTCGCCCCCCAGCTTTTCTATATGATGACAGGTGTCCAGCACCGCCTTATGCTCTGTAGCCACCGTTATGATGTGGTTGCCCTTACCGCTGTACATCTCATAAACCCCCTTAATGGCCAGGTTGTCCGCCTCCGTAGCGCCGGAGGTAAACACCATCTCTTTTGGCTCCGCTCCTATCAGTCCGGCCAGTTGCTCACGCGCTTGCTCAACGGCTTCCTCGCCTTCCCATCCAAAAGCATGGGTCCTGCTGGCCGCATTGCCGAATTTCTCCGTGAAATAGGGGAGCATCGTTTCCACCACCCGCGGATCACAGGGGGTAGTGGCGTTGTTGTCGAGATAGATGGGTAGTTTGAGCATACTTCTTCTCCGGGATGAATGAACTGCACAAAGTTACCGATTATAAATATCCAGGTCTATACTATATGCAAAAACATATAATTCACGTATTATTGATAAAACTATACGCAAAAACATATAATTTTCTTAATTTTCAGAACCATATATGCAAAAACATATAAAATGAAAGCGCTCCCTGAGTTTGTAAAAGATAAAAGAAAAGAGGCCGGCCTCAGCCAGGAGGAATTTGCCGAACGGGCCGGGGTAGCCCTGACTGTAATCCGGAAGATCGAACAAGGAAAGGGCAATCTGAACCTGGAAAAGGTTAACCAGGTTTTAAAAATGTTTGGTCATGTGCTGGCTCCGGTCAGCAGCAAAGAGCTCACAGAGAAAAATAATGACAAATGAGAAAAGCGGCTATATATTACAAGGATAGTCTCGCAGGCACCCTGACAGAGACTGATGAAGGTGAATATACATTTCAGTATAACGAAGCTTATATATCCAGCCATCCCCGGCAATTCATTACGTTCACCATGCCCGTGTCGCCTGCGGTATACAAAGACAGGCGATTGTTTGCTTTCTTCGAAGGTCTTATCCCCGAAGGTTGGCTGCTGGATATTGCTTCCAAAAGCTGGAAGATAAACCCTAATGACAGGATGGGCCTCCTGCTGGCCTGCTGTCAGAATTGTATTGGCGCCGTAAGCGTTGAACCTATACCTGAAGAAAATGAGGCATAATTGTCTATATTGTTACAAACCTTTGCCGGATAATGATCAATCTGATTTTCATGAGCATTGCAGTCTGGCATTCTTTGGAACAAAAAAACCGCCGGCGCTAAGCTACTCGTTGGACCAGATGGCCGGTCTGGCAAAAAATGTGGTGGAGCGAAGCGTTACTGTCCCCGGCGTCCAGCCAAAGATCTCTTTGACGGTGGTGAACGATACTTTAGCCGGTGGTGCTAAACACCGCCTGACAGTGGTTGGAGCATTGGGCGGTAATTATATATTGAAGCCTCCTTCGGAACATTTTCCCGAAATGCCGCAAAATGAACACGTGACAATGCGTATCGCCGAAGCGTTTGGGATAAGGACAGTAAGGTCCAGCCTGATCAGGCTGGCATCCGGTGAACTATCCTATATTACCAAAAGGGTAGACAGGACGGACGACGGAGAGAAGATCCACATGCTGGACATGTTCCAGATCACGGAGGCTTTTGATAAATACAGGAGCTCCATGGAAAGGATAGGCAAGGCCCTTGACCAGTATTCCTCCAATACCTTGCTGGACAAGCTGTATTTTTTTGAAATAGCTCTTTTCTGTTTCCTCACGGGAAATAACGACATGCATCTGAAAAATTTTTCGCTGCTCAACAGTGGTGATGATTGGGTGTTGTCACCCGCATACGATCTGCTGAATGCATCTATTGCCAACCCGCAGGATGACGAAGAGCTTGCGCTGACATTGCAAGGAAAAAAGAAAAAACTGACACGGAAACATTTTGAGCATCTGGCGATAGGGCTGGATCTTACAGACAGACAGATCAGAGGTGTATTCAGCCGGTTTCAACGTCATAAGCCTGACAGCATCGATTGGGTCAGCCATAGCTTTCTGTCGGATGACTACAAGACCCGTTATCTGGCTCTGCTGGATGAAAGATACGCCCGGATTGTTTAATTGCATTTGCACCTTATTTTTGAAAAAACTTCCCCATGAAGAAAGTCGAGCACATCGGCATTGCCGTCCGGGACCTTACCGTCGCCATTCCCCTGTTCGAGCAGTTGCTCGACACCCATTGCTATAAGACGGAAGAAGTGGACAGCGAGAAGGTCACCACCGCATTCTTTCAAAAAGGCGGGACAAAGATCGAGCTGCTGCAAGGGCAAGGTCCCGACAGCGTCATCACACGTTTTATCGAAAAAAAAGGGGAAGGGATGCACCACATCGCCTTTGAGGTAGCCGATATCCATGCCGAAATGAAAAGGCTGGCAGCAGCCGGCTTCACCCTGCTGAACGAACAACCCAAAGCAGGGGCCGACAATAAGCTCATCTGCTTCCTTCACCCCAAAGACACACATTCCGTGCTGATAGAATTGTGCATGGAAAGGAGGTAATTTCTTCCTACATTCGGTCTGATGAACCGAGAAAAGCCCCTCGCCCCTGCCAGGCTATTGGTTCCCTGTTTCCTGCTGCTGGCAATTCATCTCGCCGGACAAACCCCTGGTGCGCCCGGCCTGCCCCCTGACTCGTCCGCCATCCGGAAGGACACGGCCCGCGACCAGTCTGATACCATCATCGTCCCTTACGGCTTTGGCCCGGACCTCACCATTACCGCTGCCTCTTTTCGCATCGACAGCACCGGCGATACCCCGGATGGAGTACGAACCGCCACCCTTCCCTTTACCACCACCTGGCCGGCATTCATGGCGCAGATGGATAAAAACCCACGTCCTTATACTTTCTGGGTCCGCTGCCGTCTGCAGAACCATTCCGCCGGCACCCTGGATATCTCCATTTATTGCGGTGACATCAATTACATCGACGGCTGGTTCATCGGTTCCGGTGATCCTCCGCAACGGATGACAGGTGGCAGCCTGCGTCCTCCCATTTCCGGG
>DASZVM010000970.1:0-3872 GCA_035547295.1 Puia sp.
CAGGCGCAGGAACGTACTCCTTTGATCATGGATGTCCCTTCCCGCCAGACCATCAGCCTGAATGGGAAATGGCAGTATATCGTGGACCCATATGAGACAGGGTTTTTCGACTACCGTTATAAGGAAAAGAGAGAAACGGACAGGGAAGCGTATTGGAATTCGGACAAGCCGGCAACCAGATCGGACAGGATCGAATATGGCTACACGGATAAATATACATTAATGGTGCCGGGCGACTGGAACCACCAGGACCGTCAATTCCTTTATTATGAAGGGACAGTATGGTACAAGAGATCTTTCGACATGCCCCGTCACGATCCTTCCGGAAGGGCATTCCTGTACTTTGGCGCAGTCAACTATCGGGCGGATGTATACCTCAATGGTAGGAAACTAGGTATGCATCAAGGCGGATTCACTCCTTTCAATTTCGAGATACCGGATAGTTTATTAAAGGATAAGGGGAATTATCTGGTCGTACGGGTTAACAATAAGCGCGGCGTGGACGAAGTGCCTACCGTCAATACGGACTGGTGGAACTATGGCGGCATTACGCGGGATGTGAAGCTGATGTTATTGCCACGGACCTTTATCCGTGACTATTATCTTCAATTGAAAAAACCGCAGCCGGGGCAGGCGCCGCCGGCGAGCAATACAGAGGTAGAGGGGTGTCGGCTTGTCGCCATGGATCCTGGCAGACTTTCGGAGTCCCAAGCGTAATAATCCTGTATACCAGAAAGGCTGGAATAACAAGGGGTTGATCGATCACCAGGGGAGGAAGAAAAAAGCTTATTACGTGTTACAGAAATACTACAAAGAAATGGAGCGTATTAGAACCTCACACTGATGTTTATGAGTTCAGATAAAGTAATATTGATCCTGGGCGCCAATTCGGATGTGGCCAAGGCGGCCATTTCGCTATATGTTTTAAAAGGCTGCCGGGTGATGGCTGCCTCCCGGAACCTGGCGGAACTTCAGACATATATTGACAACTCCGTCACCGACCCGGGGAAAGTTACAGTCCTGCATTTTGATGCCACAGACTTTGAGGGACATCGTGCCTTTTATGAGGCGTTGCCCGAAAAACCCCATATCGTCGTATACGCCGCAGGGTTTCTAAAACAAAATCAGGCGGCAATGCAGGACTGGGAAGGGGCATTCCAGATGATGAAGGTCCATTATGCCGGGGCAGTTTCCATTCTGAACATCATTGTTACGGATCAGCAGAATACGAGGCTGGAAAGGATCGTCGGTCTGTCCTCTTTGTCGGGTGTCAGGGGGAGGAAGAGCAATTTTATTTATGGCAGCACAAAGTCGGCTTTTACGCAATACCTGGCGGGACTGCGGCAATATCTTTTTCAACGGGGCGTCAGGGTGAATGTGATCGTAGCGGGGTATATCAGGAGCAAGATGACGGCGGGTCTGGGTTTGCCGGAGTCATTGATGCTGGAGCCTTCTTTTATCGCAAGGGCTGTGGTAGAGGCGGGCGGGCGATTTACCATCGTACCGGGGTTTAAATGGAAGATCATTTACCAGGTGCTGCGGCTGTCGCCGGAAAAGCTGGTGGCCAGGCTGCCGTAACTATTCTTCCTTCAGGTATTTGTATACATTCTTTTTATAAGCTTCCAGGTCTTCCAGCGTGGAGAATTCTTCGAATGTATAGCGTTGCCCGGAAGGCTGTACCCTTTCCAAAAAGACTTTCCCTCCACCGACGACTACGGTTTGGGCTTTCCGGAACAGGCGTCCCAGGCTATCCGTGTCGTTGAGGGTTTGCCATTCTTCGATGTTGTTGACTGCTATGACCAGGTCTTCCATGGTGCAAAGGTACTAATAGTCCCTAACATGGAGCGTTATGGGAGGAAGGGCTTTTTCAATGGCCGCGCGATCTTTTTCGAATTGCGGAGGCAGCTTCAGGGATTGTCCCAATTGATCTTCCGGTTCGTCCACTCCGAAGCCTGGACCTGTAGTGGCGATCTCGAAAAGGACACCTCCCGGCTCTCTGAAATAGATGGATGTAAAATAGTTCCTGTCGAGCACGGGGGTAGGGTTGAGCTGTCGTTGTACCATTCGTGTGCGGGCCTGCTCCTGGGTTTCGCGGCCGGGTGTGGCAAAAGCGATATGATGCACGGTGCCGCTGCCGGACAAACCCCTGAGCCTGTCAGGCATGCAGACGATGTCGACGTAATTGCCCGGGGTATCGGCGGCGGCAAAACGAAAGCGATTGCCTCTTTCTGCGATAAGCGTATGATCCATCTGCTCAGTCAGCAAGCCGGCGGTGCGCTCATATCCTTCCTCTCCTATCTCGACGTTGTAGAACCCTTTGACGGCATGTTGTGGCGGGATATGCCCATGTATAAAGCCTGGTCTTTTATCCTTGCCGGTGAAGACAAGCTCCAGCCCGAGCCCATCGAAATCCTCGAAGTATATGACGATCTCATTACCAAAACGTTCCTGCGGGTCTTTATAATTGACGCCAAATTTACGGAGGCGGTTTGTCCAATAATCGAGGGAGTCGGCAGATAGTGAAAATGCCGTTGTATTAAGCATGCCTTTTCCGTGACGTCCCCTCACCAGTCCCTGGTAGGGAAAGAAAGTGAGGATGCTGCCCGGCTGTCCTGTCTCGTCACCATAATAAAAATGATATACTTCTTTTGCGTCGAAGTTGACGGTCTTTTTCACCAGCCGCATGCCCAATATGCCTGCGTAGAATTCGATGTTCTTCTGCGCATCGCTGGTCAGCGCCGTCACATGATGGATGCCTGTGATCAATTGGTCCATATTGTTGTAATTTAGCTAAAAAATCAGACTATGGGAATAGCAGACAGATTGTTCAATATGAAGAATGAAAAGGCCGCCGCCAACCTGAAGGCGGGGGAGGAGTTTTTGGCCGCCAATAAGAATAAGCCCGGGGTTGTCGCTTTACCCAGCGGATTGCAGTATGAGGTCATCAGCGAAGGGACGGGGATCAGGCCGCTGGCTTCGAACAAGGTCACCTGTCACTATCATGGGACGCTTATCGACGGGACGGTGTTCGACAGCTCGGTAAAGCGGGGGCAGTCGGCCACTTTTCCTTTGAACGCGGTTATCAAGGGATGGACGGAAGGGCTGCAGCTCATGCCTGTGGGCAGCAAATGGCGGTTTTTTATACCCCCGCATCTGGGATATGGCGACAGACAGGTCAGTGCGCAGATAGGGCCCAACAGCACCCTGATATTCGAGGTGGAGCTCCTGGATGTAAAATAGATCGTTGGTTCAGGACGCTACAGGATGCGGGATCGGATGTTTAGGAGTAATTTTCTCCTATGAAACCGAGCTCGACAAATATTGACACACAGAGGAATGAACTGCGAGGTTCCATCCGACCACTGAAAAGACATTTTGTACGGATGAAAGTTTTCTCCTTTTTGCTTGCCATGGCTGCAGGTATCTCCCCTCTGCATGCCCAACCTACCGTAAAACCTGTTGGAATAGATAGCATCCGGCGAGGGTTTATGCATCCGCCCGCCGCGGCGCGGCCGGGGGTTTACTGGTATTTTATGGATGGCAACCGTACCAAGGCTGCCATGACGGCCGACCTGGAGTCTATGAAAAGGGTTGGCATCGGCAATGTGGTATTCCTGGAAGTCAATGTGGGTGTGCCCCGTGGGCCGGTGGATTTTCTCAGCGAAGAATGGAAGGAGCTCTTCAAGCACGCTGTCAGGGAGGGCGAGCGGCTGGGGATAGAGATCACGCTGGGCACGGGGCCCGGCTGGGCAGGCAGCGGCGGACCCTGGGTAAAACCAACGCAGTCCATGCAGCATCTTGTTTCCAGTAGGGTGCGCGTAGTCATTCCGGATACTGACGACAGGAGCCGAAAAAAGATCGTGCTGCCCGTA
>DASZVM010000971.1:0-2082 GCA_035547295.1 Puia sp.
ATGGTCTGCTCCCCTCCCTTGACAGGTAAATACTTACGGACCAGCCCCCTTGCGACGATATTTAAATACCGCTCGATCTCCCCTTCCTGTGTGACCTTTGCCTTCTTTTCATATTCCCGGATCTCTATATATGGCAATAACTGCTGAAATTCCGCCTTGGAAAAAGGAAGATGCCTGGACAGATAATGATGCAATCCATCCAGGGCCGACTTGTACGATGACTTCTGTTTACCCATGCTGTCGGATCTATTTTTCCCGGACCACTGCCCGCGGCCGCTGCAGCAGATGTTTCAGGCGGCTGAATGTCTCGGGCTTCATATTCAGATAGGAAGCCAGGAACTTCTGCGGGACCCGCTGCATCAGGTCAGGGTTGTTTTGTACAAAATGCAGGAACCTTTCCCTTGTATCCAGCCGGAGACATTCATGTTCCCATTCCTCCCTCTGCAGGAACAGATGCGTGATGGCGATACGCCCTAACCTCTCGATACGGGTGCTGCTGTCATAAAGCTTTTCCAGCTGCTGCCTTGTGATGGAGAGAAAAGTGGACGGCTCGATGGTTTCCACCAGGTAAGGAGATGGCGTGCCGGACAAAAAAGAAGCGGAAGAATTGATCAGCTCGCCTTCTCTTGCTATCTGCGTGATGATCTCCGCCTTCCCTTTGTAAAAATATTTACGGGCCAGCCCCTTCACAAGAAAATTGAGATAGTTCTCTACCTCTCCCGCATTGATCAGCAGCTCCTTCTTCCCGAAACTCCGGATCACCAGCACATCCGCGAGTAACGCGAACTCTTCATTTGTCAGTGACACAAAGCCGGATATATATTGTCTTAAGGCGTCTAACATCCGAAAAAAGGTTGGGATACAAACATAAAAAAAATTGGCCCAATTTGGGTCATTTCTTGTAGGTTTGCTCTCTTTTGTATATAAAATAAGTAGAAATATGGCCAAGAAAATCAAAGTTGCAAACCCGGTGGTGGAGTTGGATGGGGATGAAATGACCCGCATTATCTGGAAGTTCATTAAAGACAAATTAATTCTGCCCTATCTCGACGTGGATATCAAATATTTTGACCTCGGTGTGGAATATCGTGACCAGACAAACGACCAGGTGACCATCGATGCCGCCAATGCCATCAAACAATACGGTGTAGGTATCAAGTGCGCTACGATCACTCCGGACGAAGCACGCGTAAAGGAATTCAATCTGAAGCAAATGTGGAAAAGCCCCAACGGCACTATCAGGAATATCCTGGACGGCACAGTGTTCCGCGAGCCCATTGTCATGAAGAACGTCCCCCGGCTCGTCACCAACTGGACAGCACCGATCATCGTAGGCCGTCATGCATTCGGAGACCAGTATCGAGCTACCGACACCGTTATCAAAGGCAAGGGTAAGCTGACAATGACCTTTACTCCCGAAGACGGCAGCGCTCCCCAGACATTCGAGGTATTCAACTTCAAAGGGGACGGCGTAGCGCTCAGCATGTATAATACAGACGAATCCGTCAGGGGTTTCGCACGCAGCTGTTTCAATATGGCCCTAAGCAAGAAATGGCCGCTGTATCTCTCTACCAAGAACACCATCCTGAAAAAATATGACGGACGGTTCAAAGACATCTTCCAGGATATCTATGAAAAGGAATTTGCACAAGCCTTCAAGGAAGCCGGCATCGTATATGAGCACCGCCTCATCGATGACATGGTAGCCAGCGCCCTGAAATGGAATGGCAATTTCGTATGGGCCTGCAAGAACTATGACGGCGATGTGCAAAGCGACTCCGTTGCCCAGGGCTTCGGTTCACTGGGTCTTATGACCTCGGTGCTCGTCACACCCGACGGCAAGATCATGGAGGCAGAAGCAGCCCATGGCACCGTGACCCGCCACTACCGCGACCACCAGGCCGGCAAACCCACTTCCACCAACCCCATCGCCAGCATCTTCGCCTGGACAAGAGGCCTCGCCTTCCGCGGCAAGCTGGATGGCAACCAGGAACTGATAGATTTTGCCAACGCACTGGAAGCCGTGTGCATCGAGACCGTCGAAGGCGGAAAGATGACCAAGGACCTGGCCATCTGCGTACA
>DASZVM010000972.1:0-2719 GCA_035547295.1 Puia sp.
AGTAGAACCGCCCAAACAGGTAAACCTCTCTTCTACCGAACGCATCAAGCAGAAGAGCGACGCCCTGCGGGGGACCCTGGCGGAAAGTCTGCAGGATGAAGTGACGGGTGCCATCGCCGAGGACGACCAGTCCCTGGTAAAGTTCCATGGCATGTATCAGCAGGACGACCGCGACAGAAGGGAAGAACGTGCGGAAAAGAAATTAGAGCGGCTCTTTTCGTTTATGATCCGTCTCCGGCTGCCGGGCGGGTTCCTCACCCCGGAGCAATGGATCGCGCTCCATCATATTGCAGGAGAGAACTCCACGGGTACCATCAAGATAACCACCCGCATGACCGTCCAGCTGCACGGATTGCTAAAGGCCCGGCTCAAACCTACCATCAAGGCGTTCAACCTTGTGGGCCTCGACTCCATCGCCACTTGCGGCGACGTCAACAGAAATGTCACCTGCGCGGCACATCCCATGCAATCGGAGCTTCATGAAAGGATCCATGCCTATGCGCCGAGGATCAGCGCCATGATGAAACCCAAAACCCACGCCTATTACGAGATCTGGCTGGACGCGGAAAAGCTGGTCGACAAAAGCCAGGAAGAAGACCCTCTTTACCAGGACAGGTACCTGCCCCGGAAATTCAAGATCGGTCTTGGCATCCCGCCCAATAACGAAGTGGACATCTATACCAACGACCTGGGCCTTGTAGCCGTCATCGAGAACAAGACCTTAAAAGGATTCAACCTCGCCATCGGCGGCGGATTGGGAGCCACCCACGGCAACCCCGACACTTATCCCCGCCTGGCCACCCCCATCGGCTTCGTATCCGTCGAAGAAGGGGATGAACAGCTGTTCAAGGCCATTTATGAAGTGGCCACCATCCAGCGTGACTATGGCAATCGCAGCGACAGAAAGCTGGCAAGGCTAAAATATACCGTGGATAAATATGGTACGGACTGGTACAGGGATGAGCTGGCAAGACGCACAGGCTTCCGGCTGGAACCCGTCCGTCCCGTTGCCTACACCGAACGTATGGACTACTATGGCTGGCAGCAGAACCATAAAGGTCTGTGGTACTACACGCCTTTTATAGAAAGCGGGCGGGTGCTGGATGACGAAAAGGTAGCGCTGAAGACAGCCCTTCTGGAAGTAGCACAGACAGGGAAGGCTAATTTCCGTTTCACCGCCAACCAGAACCTCATCCTGTCGGACATCAGCAAAAAGGATAAGCCCGCCATCGAAAAGATCCTGGAAAAATACGGTATCATACAGCATACGGAAAAGGCATCGGCCCTGCGAAAGAATTCCATCGCCTGCGTAGCCCTGCCCACCTGCCCCCTTGCGCTCGCCGAAGCGCAACGCTATCTGCCCGTACTGCTCGACAGGATCGAGGAATTGCTGGCCAAATACGAGCTGAGCGACGAGAACATCATCACCCGTATGACAGGTTGCCCCAACGGATGCGGACGGCCCTATGCCGCCGAGATCGGCTTCATCGGCACAGCGCCCGGACATTACAATATGCATCTCGCCGGCGACCACGAGGGGCTGCGTCTGAACAGGATCTATAAAGAAAACCTCGATGAGACCGCCATCCTCCGGGAGCTGGACGTCCTCTTCTGGCTCTATAAGAAGGAAAGGGCTACGGGAGAGAAGTTCGGGGATTTCGCCTGGAGGCAAAAGTGGTATAAAGCTTAAGGCTTTGGCTGCTCTCCCCCCCGGGGTGCAGCCTTTTTAAAACATTATTAGTCTATAAAAATTATAGACTATTTTTACAAACAAAAACTCTACTAAACTAATAGACTAAAACACCCAAACAATTCCTTTTATGAGAGCTCCCAAAACATTAGCATTCCTTATCCTCCTCCTGTCAACAGCCGGCATAACCCTCGCCCAGGACAATGGCAACACCATCATCGAGATCTCCGGCAGGGTGACCGACCAGGAGAAGCACGAACCTTTGTCCGATGTCAGCGTCCAGGTAAAAGGCACCGTTACAGGTACCGTGACCAACCGATCCGGGGACTTCCGTCTCCGCACCAAAGCCAGGCTGCCGTTTACCCTCGTATTCTCCTCCGTAGGCTTCAAACAGCAGGAATTCGAGGTCAAAAGCCTGGGTTCCAATCTGCAGGTGGAGCTGAGCACACAGACCGTACTGGGCAACGAGCTGGTGGTTACAGCCAGCCGCGTGCCGGAAAGCATATTGAGAAGCCCCGTCGCCATCAACAAGCTGGATATCCGGGCCATCCGGGAAAGCCCCTCCCCTAGCTTTTACGACGCGTTGGAAAATGTAAAGGGGGTGCAGATGACCACTTCCAGCCTCACCTTCAAAGTCCCCAATACCAGGGGCTTCAATATCCCCAACAACTTCCGCTTTATGCAGTTGGTAGATGGCGTGGACATGCAGGCCGCCACTCTCGGAGTGCCCCTGGGCAATGCCATCGGACCTACCGAGCTGGACATCGCCAGCGTGGAGATCACGCCCGGTGCAGCCAGCGCCCTGTACGGGATGAACGCCATCAACGGCATGGCCAACCTGCTGACAAAAAGCCCCTTCACCAGCCAGGGCCTCAGCATCTATCATAAGACAGGCGTTAACCACGTGGACGGCAAGGACCATGACCCCGCCATCCTCACAGAGACGGCCATCCGCTATGCCAAAGTGATCAACAACAAATGGGCTTTCAAGCTGAACTTCGGCTACATGCAGGGCACGGACTGGAGAAG
>DASZVM010000973.1:0-2960 GCA_035547295.1 Puia sp.
GGGGACCATTTGATCCAGGCGCTTCTTTTATCTTTTTCCGTACGCAGGACGATAAATTGTTTTACGGTATCGGGAGGTGCGCCGGCGCCTTTGCCAAAAACCCGGAGACCGCTGATGGCAAATTTACCTGTGGGCATATGGATGTTCTCCAGTTTTATAAAGCGGGTTTTGACAGGGGTGGTTAATTGTATATACTCGTGAGGGATATCTGTTCTATTTTGGCTCTTGTCTATCAGCAGGGTCCATTTCTTCCCGTCCGGACTGTGGTACAGCTTGTATTGATGATAGATATTTGTCTGTTTGCCCAGGAATTCCGCATCCTGGTCAGCATAGTTGATCTGTATGGCCCGGACGGTGGAAAGGCTGCCGAGATCCGACTGTATCCATTCTCCTTTTTCTCCCGTAGCGGCACTCCAGTACGTCTTGATATCTTCATCCACGGCATCACCCGCGGGATGACCGGCTGCGAGGGTGGAGGATACCAGCACGGGCTTTTTAAAATTAAGGAGCATCCAACCTGTGAATTCTCCTGACGGCAGATAATGGGGGTAATCCCCAAAGGCGGCGTCCATGTACATCACGTCATCTTTGTCAAAGCCCGCGGGCCACATACCTAATCTTCTCTCAAAACTATTCTTTACACCGATGGCAATGGTGGATATATGCCAGTAGCGCTGCTGATTGTCCTGAAAGGTGCTGCCGTGCCCTGCGCCTCTTGCAAAGCCTCCCGGATGAAAGGAAAGAGGGTCGGATTGAGGGTGGTCAAAGGGCCCCAGTGGTCCATCGCCAACAACTACCCCATCGGCGTAACCGCTGAATTCCGTGCCCGGCGCTCCGTATTGCAGGTAATATTTCCCGTTATGTTTTGTCATCCAGGAGCCTTCGATAAAGGGATCGAGAAAGGTATTGTCATAATATTCACCAAAGCGCTGCCATCCGAACCGGTCGGGATGGAGCAGGTACAATTCCTTCCGGGTGCCGATGGGCTGAAAAGTTTTCCGGTTGAGCTCGATACCGTACAGCGGGTACGTGTTGCTGCTGCCATTGTACATGTACAATTTTCCGTCGTCGTCCGTGAAGAAAGCGGGGTCCCAACCGCCGATGTCAAAAGAGTCCACCAGGGGTTTCCACTGGTCCGCCTTGGGGTCCGTGCTCATCCAGATGGTGAAATTCCGGGTATAGGTGGATCCGAAAACGATCATGGTATCGCCGATGATGCCTACGGCCGGGGCGCATAGTTCATCGTAGCCCTGGTTCCAGGGACGGAGGAATTTGCGGGGTATAAATTTCCAGTCCAGCATATCGCTGCTCCACCAGTATCCCCATTGGTTTGTGCTGAAAAGGTAAAAATCGCCTTTATAGTTGACGATGACGGGGTCGGCTGTAGCGCGATGCCGGCCCCATTCGGTGAAGTTGGGGATGGGGGTGTAGCCGTAGTCGAGGTCCATGGGGTTGCAGTAGGTGGATTGGGTTGGGGAGGTGGTGGTGGATTGGGTGGCAGACAGGGATGGCGAGGGAGATTGTGCCCGGGATAAAGAGGATAGCCCGCAAAAGAGGAAGGCAAGGAGGACCATCGGCCATTTAAAAGTGGATTGCAGCGTTACTATTTTTCCTGTGGCTGAAGACGTGCGGGCGGCCTCGATCACTTCCAGCACATGCAATGCATGGTCCACGGAAATGCGGGGCTCGATGTTCTTCACCAGCGATTCGCCGATCTTTGTAGCTCCTTCCTGCCACTGATAGCCTTCCGCATCTTCCTGGTATAGTTTGGCGGGCTCTGTCCATGATGTATCCAGGTAGACGCCCATGGGTTCCCAATCATAACCAATCAGACGCATGTTCCCCTTGTCGCCGTAGATCTGGATGGAGTGCAGGGTCTGGCCTTTGGCTTCATGGCCGTGGGGGTCAAAATAATTAAAACCGCACATGACATGAGAGATGACGTTGTTTGCGTGCTCCATGAGGAGGTGTGCATTGTCTTCGGCCTCTACCCTGATGGTGCCTTTGTCGTCCACTGTTCTTTCAGGATTGACGATGCTGGTCATTGCCATGATACTTTTGGCGGGTCCGAGCAGACCTGTGAGCGTAGCCATATTATACACACCCAGGTCAGGCATGCTGCCTCCGCCTTTTTCATAAAAAAAAGCGCTCCAGGTTGGCCCGGTATGTCCATATTGCCCGTGTGCGCTGGCGATGCGGCCCAACCTGCCATCCTGAATACACTTGCTCATGAATGCAAACTGGGGGCTGTTGACTACGGCAGGGGCACCCCAGATGCGAAGCTTTTTGCTGTTGGCCAGCTGGAGCAGCGCTTTCCCTTCCGCATAGGTATTGGCCATGGGCTTTTCGCTCCACACGTGCCGGCCGGCCATCAGGGCCTTTTTATTCAGCTCGCCGTGGACCTGCATGTCCGTGATGGTTATCATCATATCGAAGGGAACGCCTTTCAGCATGGCGTCGATGTGGGGATACGTTTCGGCTGTGGTCAGCTCATATTGTTTCTTTTGTGCGAGCGCCCTGTCATATTTTATATCGCAAAGACTCACTATGTCCAGCAGAGGGGATGTTTTTATGTGCGGGATATACCGGTTGCTTACACTGCCGCAGCCGATGATCCCTATTCTCAGGTGTTTGTCCGGAGTCTGTGCGGCCAGGCTTTCCAGGGAGGAGAGCATCAAGGCGGCGCCCGCCATGGCGGTGGTTTGCAGGAATTTCTGACGGGAGATGTTGTGCATGGCTATTATTTTATGTAAGGGCTTTGAAAGCCTAATTTTTTTAAGCCGTTCTGTATATCGGGGATCTTCATGAACAGCTGCCAGATCAGACCGCTGCGATAGTTCTCGATCATGACGACGATGGGTCCCTGATCGATGGCGAGGTGGGTTTTGGCATACCAGTTCCTTGACTCGCTAAAACCGTCGGCGAAGCCGTAGGGTCCCCAGATCTTATTACCCAGGTCA
>DASZVM010000974.1:0-1743 GCA_035547295.1 Puia sp.
CAGGCATGGAAGAAAAGATCGCGTCCATCACCAGGGTGCTGGGAGAGGAAAGTCCTGCCTCTATCATCGCCGAGACGACCCATTCAGGCGATGACCATCTGCTCAGCGAAATAGAGTTCGAGCTGCATAAACCTCTGTTTAGTCTGCTGACCGTACGTTCCAGGGCGCTGATGCTGCTGGCAAATATTATCCACCGGATCCCCGGTCACGGCTCCTCCGCCCTGCCGGTCAGCGAGGCGCCCTACATACAAACCATACGCCAGGTGGAACAAAGGCTGGTGCAGAGCCTGGAAGATATGCTCCCTTCCCAGAAACAGCTGGCAAAGGAATTCGCGCTCAGCGAATCCACCCTAAAAAGACATTTCAAGGCCATCTATGGAAAGACCATGTATGAATATTACCTGGAAAAGAAAATGGAGCTGGCCAAATGGCTGTTGCAGGAAAAAAAGATCAGCGTCTCCCAGACAGCCTACATGCTGGGCTATGAAAAGGTCAGCGCCTTTATCACCATCTTCAAGAAATATCACAACATCCTTCCCGGAAGCCTTAAATAGGTCTTAATAAGCTGCCTGTAGTACGCTCACCGATATGGGATTGGAAGTGCTGCCCGCCTTGCCGGACAGGAATATGGTATAAGCCGATGCAGCCTGCAGGCTCACGGACGGCACAGTGGCGATAACGGAATCCACTCCGGCCTTTTTCACCGTCACACTATATCCCCCCGGGGCGACTTGCTGGAAAGCATCATAATAATAGGAGCCGCTCCCCTCGTTGTCCGCCGTATGCCGATTGGATTGCATGACAGTGGTATTCAGAAAAAGATCGACAGCCGGCGCATCCGGGCAAAAGTTGAAAAAGCGGTAGTTGGCATTGGAAAGGGACAGAGTGGAAAAATCATCGTCGATCTTCATGGAGCCAAGGGTGCTGTCTGCCCTGTTAAACAGGACAAGGGTATAGAATCCCAGGGAATCATATGTATCCGCCGGTATCGTCGAAAGCGTGCTGTCCGTGCCCGACACCTTGAACTTTACCTCATAGTCACCCGGTGTTATCCGCCCATACGTAGTGGAAAAAGATCCCGGCACAATGGCCGAGGTCCTCTTATCCCCATTAAAATAAACTTCTGCGGAGGAAGAATAAGGTGCCATATGCATCAAAGTAATAAAACTAACATTCGTGCTATTCTGGTTATCCGTGCCTGTCTTCATACATCCGGCCAGGGTTCCAACAATCAATACTACTCCTAAAAGACGAAAAAGATTACCTGTAAGCTTGTTTCTACTCATGATTTATTTTTTTAATATATCTCAGACCATGTTCTCTCTTCTCATGACAATCTCTACGGCTTTTCCGTTGCTTGGGTTGTCTCTCCCCCTAAAAAGCGAGCGCTTGCCCTTCCGGGGGCAAGCGCAAGATAAAGATTTTGTCTACTTTACGTTGACCTTGATGCTGGTAGCCAGTTTGCTGCCGTAGCTGCGGTGGATACCATCGGCAAATTGCAGGGTCAGCACGTGCCGGCCGGCCGGCAACGTTACTTCGGTGCTGGTCTGGGCCTTTCCGAAATGCAGATGGGTCGAATCCTTCGGTACGACAACCCCGGCAGGGATGGAATCTCCCGCATCTATCAGCAGATGATGATGCCCTGAGCCGGACACAATGGCACCCGCCGTATCCACCCGTAATCCATCCATACCCATTTCCACCTTGAAAGGAGACTTGACCGTCTGTCCGTCCTTCAGGTTC
>DASZVM010000975.1:0-13014 GCA_035547295.1 Puia sp.
TATTTTTTATATAGAGGATCATTCCGCAAATATACAAAAAAGCGATCCCCCGATTTGGCGGACCGCTCCTGAACATACTTACAACCGCTGAATTTTACACCGCATAGAAGAACTGCTCCTTCACCACCTTTCCGTCCTTGACCTCATACACGGCTATCTCTTCCATGGTCATTCTTCCCATTCCTTTAAACGTTGCGTCGATGATGATCGAAAGGGCAAAATGATTGCCGGCTACGATTGGCTGCGAGGCGTCTGCGCTATGCACCTCTTCAAGGGAATCCCTGAACTGCTCTCCTTTTTTGATGATCTCATCCCGCCCTTTCACCGATTGAGGCCCCTGCGATCCAACGGGCTCGATGCTGACGGCATCTTCGGCATACAGTTCTTCCTGGGCCTGCTGATACTGGCCCGTTTTGCAAAGCTCATAAAGACGATTGGCGATGTCCTGGATGGTCATCACAGCTTCTTGTGTTGCCATAACGGAATTTTTAAATGATTAAGAAATAGGAAATGATAAAGAAAGCTACTTAATTTCCTTCAACAGAAAGTATTAAGTAATTGTATCTGGTCAAAAATAATGATCTTCTTTTAAATTACTATTTTTTTTAGCTTTTATTTGTCAAAATAATTAGCAATTCATATCTTTACAGTCCGATGGATGCCCGATCATGTACCATTACCCATTGGATCTTATCCTGTCTGTGAGGCCGTTCCAGTTCCTGCTGGGACGGCTTCGCATTTTATTCCGGGCAGGACAGTACAGGATTGCAGACATTGGACATCATATGTTTTTTCCAATCAAACCCAACGCCAATAAGGGTTTCCCCATGCCTCCCCCGTATTTGGACATGATAGAATTACCACTAAGTTGTAATTTACTGCCCCAAAAACCACCCTATATTTGTGTCATCAAACGAGATAATATCAGAAGTTAGATATAAAGAGTTTTCATATGGCAAGCAATCGTTAGAGGTCGGCTGTTTCTACAGTGGACCTTTTTGTTTTTGGAAGGTCTTTACCGGACCGCAAGCGGTCCGGGTTTGATTAGAGGCTAAACTATTGCGCTTCGCGCGGCCTCGCTGTGCTCGGCCCTAAAACTGAAAATCCGCGACAAAGTCGCGGACTCAGCTTCCTATATGTAACACGCGCAGTATGCTCTAAGGGTCAGGGTATCTTTATAATGCGTTGTTTATGTTTTAGAAAAACCAGCTTGACAGTTGGCTCCTGCTCGCCTGGAACCAGTTCTTCTGCGCAGGCTTCGGCGAATTATCCACCAGTTCGGCATCCTGTATCTTCACCTTCATCGCGATCACACGCTCACCCTTCATCCTCTCCTTCATTTCAACAGACAACGTAGGATGATATTCAATCTCTTCCCTGTCTGTAACGATATACGCCGTTCCGGTCACCTTTACAAAGAAATCCATTCCTTTCTTAAAAAAATCCAGCTTGGCTGCTGCCTCTTTATCAAAAGCGTCAATATGCTGTACAGGCTTCGGGATCACAAACCAGATCTGCTCTTCCTCATCGATCTCGATCTCAGAGACAACATGCGTCGGCAGCTTTACAATAGAAGTGCTGTCGTTAAAGAACAAGGCGCTCTGCAATTCGATCATCTTACTCTTCAAAAGGGCTGCTTGTGTTTCCTGGGCTGTTTGCGTGTTCATACTTATTAGTTTTCGTTGTTACGGATGCCAGGGATAATTCAATTGGCATACCATTTTACACATCATTGATTATCAATATGATAAAACCAATACCTCCCGGGACATCCGTCCCAGATTGGGATTATCTTTCCATAAACAGAAAAACAGGCGTCTGCGGGAGGCTTTCTTAATCGACCTGTTTCAACCCTACGATACCCGCCAGTATCAGGCTCATGTACAGGAATTGATACAAATTGGAAGGCTGCCTGAAAAAATATATCTCCACCAGCCTGGTGCCGACAAGGGTCAGCCCCATCCAGGCGGCAAGAGCGGTGGTGGCGGATATCTGTTTCATGGCCATTGAAAAAAAGAAGATATTGCCCAGCCCAAAAAAGATATAGCCGGCAAAAGGCATCAGTATCTGCCAATGCTCCCGGTGGGAAAAAAAGGCTCCCCACCTAATGGTCCTCAGCCTTGGCATGCTCATGAACTTCAGGCAAAATGTCCAGCAGATCTCTAACAGGGATGCGATCCCCAGGTATATCCAGGCCATGAAATCTATTTTTATTACGCACGCTCTTCATCCTTTGCAGTATCCTTTTCCTTGAGTGATGATATATCCTGAACCACCGGTGCTCTTCCGCCAGTTTGTTCTCATCTATCCGTTTGACGGAAAATACATGCTGCAGGAAATAATCCTTTGGGTAATCATAGTACAACCCGAATTCCGCCGGCTTCTCCCTGGACGGTAAGAACGCCGTACCGAACAACCAATCCCACAACGCCAGCTTCGTGGAGAAATTGGCATGGAAGACCCTTCTGTCATTGGCATGATGCCATTGATGCATTTCCGGACCATTGATGATATACTGCAATTTACCGCTCCGCACATTTATGTTGGAGTGGATATACATGCCCCATACCGCATCCAGTAAAGCCTTGATGGGGACGACCATGGGATTGGCGCCCAGCATGACGATAGGTGCGAACTCCACCGTCTGGTTGATGATGATCTCCAGCGCATGCGAACGGGCGCCCGCCAGCCAGTCCACCTCCTTATTGGAATGATGCGCTTCATGGGTACGCCAGAGTATCCTGGAATGATGCTGCCACCGGTGGAACCAATAAATATAAAGATCATGCACCACCAGGAAGAACAGCACCTGCCACACCAGGGACCAGGAGCTGACGAGATGCAGGGAGGATACATGCCAGGCCTTATCCATCGGCATGATAATAAAGTCGAATATCAGGATCTTGAGAAAATAGCTTTGGATCAGCGTATACCATATCATATCCACCCAAAAGCCATCCCGGAATACAGGCAGCCCCCTGGTATAAGGGAATTTTCTCTCCAGCCAGATAAAAACCCCTGCACTGATCAGTAAAATAGCCGTCGTATAATAAACAATATGTTGCATCAGGATACTACCGTCACACCAGGTTTACGTCTAAGCCGCTTCATAGCGCCCAATTCACTTTCGTAGACGCGCTTGATCCCATCCCCCAGCGCCAGCTCCACGTCCCGGATGTCCCGCACCAGCTTTTGCATACCCTGCGGCTCGACGGATGCAGCATGATCGGACCCCCACATAGCCCTGTCGAGGGTAAAATGTCTTTCGACAAAACATGCGCCAAGCGCTACCGCCGCCACAGTGGTCGCGAGCCCCGTCTCATGCCCCGAATAGCCGATCGGCGCGTCGGGATAAAGGTCCATAAGGGTCTCTATCATGCGCAGGTTCAGCTCCGGCGGAGGACAGGGATACGCCGAAGTGGAATGAGCTATCATGAGATTGTCTGTACCGAACTTGTCGATGACATCCCTGATCTCCTCCATGGTAGACATACCCGTTGAAAGGATATAGGGACGGCCCGTCCGCTTCACGCTGGCTATCAGATCATGGTCCGTCAGACTGGCAGAAGCGAATTTATAAACACCCGGATTGAACTGCTCCATAAAGTCGACAGCTACCTCATCCCAGCAGGAGACGAACCAGTCGATACCTTTTTCCCTGCAGTAAGCATCGATGGCCGAATACTCATCAAAACCAAGCTCGATCATATGCCTGTAATTGATATAGCTCATCCTCCCCCAGGGCGTATCCCTCTCCATGTGCCATTGGTCTTTGGGCGTGCAGAGCTCCGGCGTACGCTTCTGGAATTTCACGGCATCGCAGCCCGCTATAACAGCCTCGTCGATCAGTTTCCTGGCAATATCCAGGGACCCATTGTGATTGATCCCTATTTCAGCAATGACATACACGGGTTGACCCACGCCAATGCTTCTTTTACTGCTGACACGAAAAATGTTCATATGCTTACTTTTTTAGTTCGATCAACCATTCGGCGAACTCCCTGAAAGCACCATAGCCTCCCTTGCTCCCACAGTGGTAATGCACTATCGCGCTTACCTGCGGCATCGCATCCGCGGGACAGGCCGCTAACCCGGCTTTCTCCATCACGTCAAGGTCGTTTACGTCATCTCCGATATAGGCTATCTCCTCCCATCGCAGCTGAAGACGCTTCAATATCTCTTCCACCCTGTCCAGCTTGTTCCTGACACCCAGGTGCAGTTCCCGGATATGCAGCTTCTCCGCCCTGCGGACCACCGAAGGGGATGTCTCCCCCGTGATGATCCCCGTTTCAATGTCTGCCAGCGTACGAAGACGCTCGACACCCATGCCGTCGCGGATGGAAAACCGCTTCATCGCTTCGCCATTCTCGGAATAGTACACGCCATTGTCCGTCAATACTCCGTCTACATCCGTCAGCAGGATCTTTATCCGTGCCGCGGATGCGGTTTGTTGAAATTTGCTCATGCAGCTTATATATGAATATTTGTCAAATAGTCGTCCATCCTCCATCCACCACCAGGTTGGCTCCCGTCATATAAGCAGACGCATCCGAAGCCAGGAACACAATAGCCCCCTTGTAATCCACCGGGGTAGCCATGCGTCCCAACAATGTCTTATCCGAATAATTCTGCAAAAAGAAAGGTTCCTGGTTATTCTCCACCCCGCCGGGCGAAAGCGTATTTACCCGTACGCCGCAACGTCCCCAATAGGAAGCAAGGAACCTGGTAAAGCCGATGACGGCGGATTTTGTTACGGGATAGGCAGGAGATTTATAAAAGGTCTGCTCCCCCTTCTCATTACGATAAATACCCTGGTCCGGCGCCACGATACCATAAGTGGATGCAATATTGATGATGCTGCCCGCCCCCTGTTCAGCCATGATGCTTCCCAGGACCTGGCTGCAAAGAAATACCCCGCTGACATTCACCTTCCACGACCTGTCCCACATTTCCAGGGGATAATGCTCGAACATGGACTGCTTGCTGCCAAGTACAGGATCCTCGAACTTATCGTTGATGGCGGCATTGTTCACCAGCACATCTATACGCCCATATCTTTCCACGATACGCTGTCTTGCCCGCTGTAAAGAAGCTGCATCTGTCACGTCCACACCTATTCCCAAATGCCCGGGACCCAGCCCCTCGGCAAACGCCATACAGTCCTTTTCATCCAGGTCAGCCGCCACCACCAGGGCGCCGGCCTCGGCCAACGCTTCACAATGATGCTTTCCCAATAAGCCACAGGCGCCTGTGACTACCGCTGTCTTGCCGGTCAATAAGAACAGATCCATATGGATTTATTTCGATACAGGCTTTGTATTAAAATTGCTGACCTTACGAAACACCGGCTCGATAGGAGCGCCCTTGAGCAACGCGCCCACCTCCTGCATGGATACCGCATCCTTCAGCAGCCCCAGCACCTCCCTGTAAACCGCCAGCGTATAATCCACATCCGCATCCGTATGACTAAAGCTCATGTTGTGAAAGCCTGACCAGAGGATGCCCCGCTTGATCATCTCCTGCTGAACAAAGGATTTCAGCTCCAGGGGATTGCCCGCAGTGGCATCAAAGCTCACCAGCGATCTGCAATCATAGCCCGTGCAACGTGTAAAATGCGCAATACCCAGCTCTGCCGCCAAAATGTTGTAGCCTTCCTTTAAACGCCGCCCCTTCTCCGCCAGATAAGCCGCGACATTCTTTTCCTTCATCTCCCGGATGGTAGCCACGGCCGCAGCCAGCGACAAAGCCTCTCCGCCAAAAGTGGTAAAGAAGAACACCTCCTCCCTGAACAGGTCCATGATCTCCTTTTTGCCCGTCAACAGGGAAATGGGCATGCCATTGGCAAACGCCTTTGAATAACAGGCCAGGTGGGGAGTGACGTTGAAATATTCCTGAGCCCCTCCCAGGGCAATGCGAAAACCCGTCCACATCTCATCGAATATCAGCAGCGTGCCATTGGCTTCACAAAGGTCCTTCAACTCCTGAAGGAAGTTGTCCCGGGGCTCCTCGAAGACAAACGGCTCCAGGATGACACAGGCGGTATCTCCATCCAGGGCCTGGCGTACAGATCCGATATCATTATATTCAAATGTCGCGCTCAACGCCTTTATCTCTTCCGGGATACCACTGTTACGGCCCGTGACGGAAATATACCAATCGTGCCAGCCATGATACCCGCAGCAAAGCACTTTCTTCCTGCCCGTATAGGCCCTGGCCACACGTACGGCAGCGCTGGTCACATCCGCCCCGGTCTTGCTGATGCGGATGGCTTCCGCATTGGGAATGATGGCATGGATCAGTTCCGCCAGCACAACCTCCAGCTCATGCATCATGGAAAAAGTGATGCCGTCCTTTAACTGGGCCATGATGGCCTCATCCACCCGGGGATAGCAATATCCCAACGACAAAGGGCCGATACCCATATTATAATCCAGGTACTCATTCCCGTCTACATCCCACACACGCGCCCCCTTCCCCCGTTTGAGATACTTTGGCGCCACGCCATTGACATACTGCCCCGGTCCCTTGGCAAGGGTCTGCGTGACAGGTGTCATGATCGGCAATGCCCGGTCGTATAATCCATCGGATTCCGTAATGACGGGATATGTTTCGTTGAACGCAACTTTATTCGGCATATAATAAATTGGATGATGAATATATTTTTCCGGCAATCTTCCCGGGAGTAAGACCTTCCGTCTCCAGCACTTCTGACAGCAGACCAGGCTTGAACCAGCGCTCCTCCAACGCCAACGGCAGCGTGCGAACCGTGACGCCATACTTCAGCAGCACTTCAGCCACGATGGAATACAGCCCCCCTGTCAGCAAATGATCCTCGATGGTCACCAGCATCCGGGACCTCTTCGCCGCACGTATGATCTCGACTTCATCCACGGGCTTCAGCGAACGCATATTCACCAGACCTACGGACAACCCTTCCTGTTGTAAAAGACGCTGCGCCTTTAATGCGTTCCCGAATAAATATCCATACACAAGTATGGTGACATCCGTCCCCTCGGCAACCACTTCCGCCCGCCCTCTTTCAAAAGGCGCATGCGTGTACTCCCCTTTTTTATGATTTATACGTACATAGGACGGCGCAGCGGAAGACCAGATGGCCGGCAGCGACCTGACCAGGTCATCCTCGTCGGCAGGACAGAATACCTCCATGCCGGGAATACCACGCATGATGGACACATCCTCGATGGACTGATGGGTAGGCCCATTGCCATCCGACAGCAGACCGGGGATATAACCGCTGAGCTTCACTGGTAGATGGGCTATGCCGACATCCGTACGGATAAATTCAAAAGCCCGCATGGTGAGAAATGGCGCCAGCGCATGAATGATGGGAATACGTCCTCTTAATGCAAGACCCGCAGCCATGCCCACCAGGGTCTGCTCGGTAATACCCGTATCGACGAATCTATCCCCTAACACTTTTGGCACATTGCGCACAAGCGCCCGGTTTTCCGCCGTCATGACGACGATCCGCTCATCCGCCAGCGCTGTCTTTATCAATAATTCTTCATAAGTCATATTATTCCCTTTAACGTACGACCAATGTTTCTGATTCGATGACCACTTCCTTCAAACCATGCAGCTCCTGTAGCAGCTGCTCCGTTTCTGCAGGTGTAAAGGCGCAAAACCAACGGTCTGCCCTGGCCTCTATGCTGGGCAAACCTTTTCCTCTCACGGTGTCGGCGATGATGACATTCATGCTGCCTGTACCGTCAGCGACAGGCAGCCCCTCGAATACCGCAGACAATTGCAAAAGATCATGCCCGTCCACACGACGCACCTTACACCCAAAAGCCTTGAACTTATCCGCCAGCGGCTCCAGAGGCACCAGCTCTTCCGTCCGGACATTCGCCTGGAATTGGTTGCGGTCGACCACAAGGGTCAGGTTGTCCAGCTTTTGCGCATTGGCCACCAATACCGTCTCCCAAACGCTGCCCTCATTGAGCTCCCCATCGCCTGTAATGACCACGATACGATTGTCCCCTCGCCTCAGCCGGCAATCCAATGCCACTCCCGCCGCTACAGCCGGCAGATGGCCCAATGAACCCGAATGGAATTCCACACCGGGAATTGCCCTGTTGGGGTGCCAGTAAATATTGTCCGTGGTAGACAGATGGTTATCCAGCCGGCGGGGGTCCAAAAAACCCAATTCCGCAAAAGTGCCGTAAAGCGCAGGCACATCATGCCCCTTGGACAAAAAGAGATAGTCTCTTTCAAGAGCAGGAGCCCCATCACCCAGTCCATGACGGAGAAAATCCTCATACAGGTACACCATTAATTCGACACAGGAAAGAGAGGCCCCGATAAAACATCCGCCGCCGGCGGACATGCGTATGATATGCTCTCTTACGCGCAGGGCGGTAGATTGCAGTTGGACTAGCTTAGTGTTTGTCATTATATAGGTTTGGCTTCTAACGTCCTTGTCTGATCGGCAGACACCGTTCTCAATTCATCCAGGTGATGACGATACCAATTGACCCCTGCCAGCGACGCATTGATCTGATAGATATCCGGCCTCCTCTCCAAAAGCTCCAGGATATCCCCGACACTAAACAGGGGGTTGGATGGATACAGCTCCTCATACACCGCATGGATAAACCGATAGTCGGCTTCATAATCGATGGTAAACCGGTGGCTCATCGAATAATCCTTCCCATTTTCCATCACCAGGTTGCCGATGCGGAACCGGTCCGGCCGCTCCCAGATATAGGGAGTGGTATGTTCCCTTTCCAGCAAACGTGACGCATGCGCATGCGCTTCCTTTAAAACAGGTAATGGCATGATCTCTACGTCATTCCCATCCGGCCAGGTGGCCGGATGCAAATTGCTCACATAATCATACGCATCTTCATGCGCCAGATAATGATCTATCACCCCGTCGATGATCACAGGATCTATCAACGGACAATCGCTGGGGATCTTCAGCACGATGTCGGCCCCGTAATGACAGGCGGCGCGATAATGCCTGTCCAGCAGGTCCGCGGCATGCCCCCGGAAACAGGCAATGCCCTCCCGGTCGCATATATCCACTATCAGGTCATCGGCCTGAGAAGGAGTGGTAGCCACGACTACCTTCCCCGCCAGGCTCGCAGCCTGCACTCTTTCCACCTGCCGGATGAACAAAGGTTTACCCGCCAGCGGCATCAGCACCTTGTCCGGCAGCCGCGTGGATTCCCTTCTGGTTTGAATAATGGTAACGATCCTTCTCCCGCAGTCGTTCATGTATGCTGATTGTATTTGTGTGAATAGTCGCCTTTTCTAAAAATGCCGGTCTGCTGCCCCTGAACTCGATATATTGCCTGCACAGGTCCGCAATAATGGCGGCTGATCGCCCACCCGTCTGAACAGGGGCCAGCTGCCTTAGCTTGTCCACATCAAAATAAGAATGTACTTTTTTACCGAGTGCGATCCCCGTATATACCACGGTGGAATATTGCGTGATCAGCTCATCGCAATTGGCGATCATATGTTCTGTCTTACCTTCAGTAAAGATCATCGCATCGGCCGGCGCATGCTCCCGTATCTCGGCCATGGCACGATCCCGCTTTTCATTGGGATGCAGTTTGAAAAGCAACGGACGGCCCCCGGCGATCTCCACACAACGACGGATAAATGCCGGCCGGTCATCCTTGCCAAAACATTCCCGGATGTCCGAAGTGGCCGCCATTACATATCCACGGTGAGGGAAATCATTGTCGAGAAAACCCGCAGCATGATCATAGTTGGGGATACCCGTCACAAAAATGCGGGAAGCATCCGTACCCCATCCGCTGAACTGATCCTTATACCCCGGACTGGCCGCACAATAGATATCGCAGAGATTGCCGCACCCATTATAAGCCGTGTTCATGGCAGCCCATGCCGGAAGACCCAAACGATGCGTCCACCTAGCAAGAGGCGTAACAGGGTCTGTCATGCCTTCCTGCACCCAGATCGTCTTCATCTTACGCAATTCATTGGTCACCAGCAGATCAGTGCACAATACAACAAGGTCATATTCATTTTTGTAAACCTCCCGGGCGTAATCATTGCGTAAACAATGCCGTTGCAGATAAGCATCCCCCTTTCTTTTGAATTCACCCGCGAGGATAGTAGTATCCAGGTACCCCCTGCGCATAAACCACTTGACGACAGGATGTTTACTATATAGCTGGGAGAAGTAGCAGTCGTATTCTGGCAGCATGGATGCTATCTGATGCATCTGGCTTGCCTGGTTCGGAGAACCTATGGTAAAGAGGATCTTCTTCGGGCGAATCTTTGCGTCCTTCGGCATACGGCAAATTTCATCGTATGCTTGATACAGAACATCCCGATCAATAGAAGTTACAAAAAGTTAGCGCAGAGATTACAATAAATTAACATAAGCCGGGCGTAATAAAGACAAACCCTTACCCCTCCTACGGCTTATCCAGGTGAGGAAGAATGATCTTCTGCCAGATGGCATACCCCCTGGCATTCATGTGCAGCTTGTCATTTTCAAATATATCCTCCATCGGCTTGCCATCCGGCGTAAGCATCGGGTGATACACATCGACAAATGCCGCATGCTTCTTCCCCCTGAGAAAACCGCTGATCAGCCGGTTGGCCTCCTCCATACGGGGCATCAGTTTTTCCCGGCTGGGGCTGGGCTTGACAGAGACATACAATATATCTGCCGTTCTCAACCTCGTCCGTATCAGACGGAACAGCTCCTTAAACCTCCTGAATACTACCTCTGCCGTCACCGTGTCTGAAGAAGCCAGGTCATTGTCCCCGCAATAGATCACTACCTGCCGGGGCTTGTATTTAAAAATAACATCATTGGCATAGCGTATGACATCGGGAATGGTCGATCCCCCAAATCCCCTGTTGATGATGGGATACCCTGGAAAGGCCTCCCTGACCCCTGTCCATTTCCGGAAGGAAGAGCTGCCTGTAAACACGATGGGATGCGCCGGAGGAGGGTTCGTGCTGTCCACCTTTCTGAAAGCCGCGATCTCATCCTGGAAAGGCAGTTTCTGCGCCTGTAAGCTAAAGCTTGCAAATATCACCAGTAAGAAGAGGCCGAACCTTTGCATATGTCACCAGTTTATGTTGGGCATCAAATCTACAATAAAGCCGGCGTCCTTCCACACTTAAAGCATATTTTAATGTCGACGCATATCTTACTTCAAATTATACGTCCTCATATTCACAGACTGTAAGGACGATAAGCCATCCGATGGCTTATCGAGATAAAAATAGGCAGTAGCCGACACGTCATCGCTCCGGAAAAAATTGTTCCAGGCCTCGCTGGTGGTCGCAATGGTCAAAGGTACCCCGGCCTTTTGCACCTCATCCACTTCCTTTGGCGGCCCTCCCCCCATCTGCTGTATGGTCACCCGGCAGTCAGATGAAAAATAGATGGGATCCGGAACATGGTACCGGTAAAAGCCCCATTGATGGTTTTCCCCATCCGCTATCAGACACCCCGTATAATCCGTAAAGAATTTACCCTGCCCCCAGCCCGTGCCGATGTAATCCTCCGTACCCGTGCCGGCCAGGGTGGGGAAATCTGCATCCCCATCGAGATACATCTTTACTTCCCCCTCCCCCCACCAAAGGTCTTTGTACCGGGGATTCGTGTTGACGCCCACATTCGTCCCCAGGTAACGGCCTTTACCCTGCACCCGCGGCAATAGCTCAAAGTCTTTTCCAAGGGTCGTCGCTGTATCCCTGTGCCAGAAAGCATGGAAATACAGGTTGTCCTGGTCCCAATCCTCCGTCAGCCGGTAATCCACGTCAAAGAACATCATTTCCAGGTCCTTGTCTGATTCATTGGTGACGACGATACGCGCCCCCGTTTTAAAAGGCATCGGGATGAGACAGTTGAAGCTCCTGCCTTCAGGGTCGGCGAAAAAAACATTGTGAAAGGCAGTCATCCTCCCCAGCCCCATCCCGAAAAAATCACCCAGCGGCACGGAAACAGCCGCCTTTGTCTCATTATCCCAGAACATTTCCAGCTTCAGACTGCGAAGCATCCCGGGGCTCCTGTCATTGATGGTGATCCATATCCTGCTGATGATCCCCTGCCCTCGTATATCCAGCAACGACAGCGACGCTCCCTTTGGAATGGGAGAATAAGCATGTCCTTTCGCGCCATGGTTCTCCATGGCCCCCTTTCCCTTCTGTCCGTTGAGGTTCTCGGGACTGCTCCAGCGGGGCGTCGAGCCGGAATATTCATACAGCTTTCCATGCGGGACCTTTTTTTCCTGTCTTGCTGAACAGCCGGCTAAGATCAGGCATACGGCAAACCATCGAAAGATGGCGGCAAACCATCGAATGACAGTGAATTTGTACATCATTTATATCCTGGGTTTTGTTTCAATGTCGGTTTTCCGCCCACGGTGGTATTGTCTATCTCCGCCTGCGGAATGGGAAAATACTCATTCTTATTGGGAGTAAAAGTAATACCCGCCAATTCCGTCGTATACTGCGACTCGAACGTATAGAAAGCATTCAGCACCTGGTCGGCAATACCCCAGCGCACAAGGTCGAAAAACCGGTGGCCTTCCTCACCCAGCTCCAGCTTCCGTTCGAAATAAATGGCTTTTAACGCATAGTCCTTTCCGCCACCGGCAAAAGCCCCGGCCGGATAAGACCTGATAAAATAATTGGCGGCGGGAGTAGTGGAAAAACCATCCAGCGGCCTGGTATCATCCTGGTACTTGTATACGTACCCCGTGGAATGCCCCGCACGTATACGGACGCTGTCCACATATTCCTGTGCCTTGTCTAAATGGTTCATCTGAGCTTCGCATTCGGCAGCCATCAGCAGCACGTCCGAAAAGCTGATCACGTTGTAATTCACCGCCGAGCCCGGGGCCCAGGACTGTCCGTCATAATACTTGTTCCGGGTGGCCTGCCAGTATACACGCTTCTTATTCACATAAGGTCCCGTTCCCGCCTGGCTCCACATCCAGGTAGAGCCCGGCATCAACCCCCAGTCCAGGTAGGGAATGCCTCTTCTTCCTGCCG
>DASZVM010000976.1:0-4360 GCA_035547295.1 Puia sp.
TTAGTTCCTGGTTGGCGTCTGGCGTCCGCCGGCCGTTGAACCAGTCAATGGCCAGTTCGCTACCGGCTGTAAGCGGGAGGGCGGCTGCCTGACGGCTCAATTCGGGTATGATCCTGCCGGCAGTCTCGTCTGCCAGGGCCCGGGCTGTTTCGGGGGGGATGAGCTTTGTCGCGTCCAGTGTTTGCTGCAGCGGCCAGGTGAGGATATTCTTAAACCAGGCGTAGGCGTCTCCAAAGGCGGACTGACCTGCCTCCATCCCCATCATGCCGGGGATCACCGAGCCCGGTACCTGTCCGCAGATGCCTTTTACCAGCCGGCCTTCCACCTCTTTTATGGGAGCGACGAGCATATCGCAGGTGGAAGTGCCCATTACCTTGCTGAGATGATAGGGTTCTATCTGTCCACCGACAGCGCCCATATGTGCGTCAAAGGCGCCGATGCCCACGATGACATCTTCCGACAGACCCAGCCGGAGGGCCCATTCTTTGGACAGGTGGCCGGCTGCCTGATCGGCGGTATAAGTTTCGGTAAACAGGCGTGAGGTAAAGCCTTTGAGTAAGGGGTCAAGGGAGGAGAAGAATTCGTCGGGCGGCAGACCGCCGGGGCCGGAGGCGGGGGCAAATTCTCTTGCCCAGAGGGCCTTGTGTCCGGCCGAGCAAACGCCCCGGCGCATTTCGGATACTTTTTTACCTCCTGTCAGCAGAAAGGGTATCCAATCGCAATGTTCTACCCAGGAATAGCAGGCATTCCTTACACCGGGATCTTCCTTTAATATATGGAGCAGCTTTGCCCAGAACCATTCGGAGGAATAGACCCCTCCGACGAATTGGAGATAATTAACGGGAAAGCGCTGTGCATGAGCATTGATGGCGGCGGCCTCTGTTACAGACGTATGGTCCTTCCAGAGGACGAAGAGGGCGTTGGGGTTATTCTCAAAACCCGGCAGCAGCCCCAGGGGAGTGCCTGTCTCATCCACTGCCACGGGGGTGGAACCTGTCGTATCCACGGAGATGGCTTTTACGCCGGCGGCAGCCGCGGGACCTGCCTGTTCCAGACAGGCGCGGATGGTGGCTTCGAGCCCTTCGACATAATCCAGGGGATGCTGTCTGAACTGGTTGCTATTGGGATTGCAGTAGAGGCCGTCCTTCCAGCGGGGATAATAAAATACGGAGGAGGCGATCTCCCGGCCGTTGCGGGTATCCACGATGATGCTGCGGACGGAGTCCGTGCCGTAGTCTACCCCTATTACGAATTGATCTTTTCCCATATGGCTTAATTCCTGTCAAAATAACATTTATTTTTTTAGTTTTAAAAATATATTTTTCCGGGGTGGACCGCCCGGTCCCGGCAGGGGTCGAGCCCTTGGAGTCTAACGGTAATGTATAAATGTTATGTGGGACAATAGGAAGCTTCTATTCCGCCGGCGAGGTGTCCGGGGCACTTGACGAAAGTAAAGATTTTGCTGTTGCGGACCTATCCTTGCCGTCAGGGGATACAGGAAGCGGTATAATTTCCCTAACTTCGGCGCAACCATCGAATTCAAGATGGGGGGAGACCCCTGATTGTGTGTGTGTGACCTTCGCTGATGATGCGTTCCTTTCCTATAACTTAAACGATCTTGTCATTGAGCGTCAGCGGCATTCCGCCGGTGAGCCGGTTTTCAGCAGTCGTCTTATCCATCCATTAGTTTCAGCCTTTCGGCTGAAGCTGTCCAATGCCGGGCCTTTGGCCGTGAACCTTCGGTTCATTTGCGCCGGTTCTCACGATGTTGAGAAACTGCGTCAGGGTCAAAGCTTGTCTGTCATCCGGGTTCCGGAGGATGGGCAGCTCTTTTAGTGCGGATAAAGGGAACGCAGAAACAGGTGGATATCCTGATGACGGGATTAAAATACAGAGCCGTAACCAAATTTTTGCGGAAAGAAGTAAGATACGTAAAAATCATGTTATGATACATTATACTGATCAAAAAATATGCTTGACGTATTTGATTAATTTGGAAAAGATTGATTCTTAGTAATTTATCTTTAATTGGGCTTGCTAGTTATGCAAGAAATACCCTAAATTGGCTTACCCTCAAACCGCCGGAGAAAAATGGAACAAAAGATCAAAATAAACAGAATTAAAGCAGTCCTCGCCGAAAAAGATATGTCGCATAAAGAGCTGGCGACCAGGGTCGGCATAGCGCCCAACAGCGTTACACGTATCTGTAACAATGAATTCCAACCTACTTTAAGGCTTCTCCGGGAGATGGCTTTAGCCCTGGATGTGGATATCCGGGAGCTGCTGATCCAAACCAAGGAATCTAAGTGATTTGTCTTATACGGATGATTTATCCCGTTTGTCAATGATTTTTTGGCAGTGGTGATATATTGTACTTTTAGGGCAATGAAGTCATTTATGAGAAAATGCCTGATCCCCGGCATGCCGCCATGTTGTGTCCATACTTTACAAGCTCAGAACGACCATATCCCGGACAGCCCGGAAAAAGGGGTTAAAAGAAGATTTAAAAGAAAAGAAAGTTCGGCGCAATCTTCTGCTGTCGAATAAAATTCTTATTTCTCACATATTTCTGTATTTTATTCTGAAAATAGGTATATTTGCTAAAAGCAATTATGGAATATACCCTGGATCCTATCGACTTGCGTATCCTACAGCTGATGCAGGACAATGCCCGAATCCCCAATGTGGATATGGCCAAGCAGCTGGATATGGCTCCGTCGGCCGTGCTGGAGCGTGTAAAGAAGCTCGAGCAGAAAAAGGTGATCCGTCACTATACTGCTAATATAGACCCCGTAGCCGTAGAGCAGAAGCTACTGGCTTTTATCTTCATCAAGACCAATGACGGCATCGGCTGCAGCACTACCGGACCGGCGCTTGCCAGGATCTCCGAAGTACAGGAGGTCCATAATATCGCCGGCGAGGATTGTTATCTTGTAAAGGTCCGTGTCGCCGACTCTGCCAGCCTTATCGCGCTGATGAGGAATGAATTTGCCAAAATACCCACGATCCAGTCTACGAAGACTACCATTGTACTCGAGACCGTAAAAGAAGATCAACGATTGCAGATACCGTCAGAACAGAAATTACAGCATCAATCGTCAAAAAAATAGTGTTATGTCTCCCGTTGCTAACAGACCTGCCTCTACCATCCAGGTAGTTGTCGCCTTCACCATCCTGTATATCGTTTGGGGTTCGACGTATTTCTTCATCCGTATGGCCGTTGCGCATATCCCGCCCATGCTGGTGGGAGGTTTGCGTTTTATGCTGGCGGGTATCCTTATGCTATTATGGTGCGTGGTCACCAAGCAAAAGATATTTTCCTGGAAGTATATACGTCCTGCTGTTGTCAGCGGTCTGTTGCTCCTCTTCCTGGGGAACGGAGGGTTGATATGGAGTGAACAGTATCTTGCCAGCTCGCTGGCGGCCATCCTGCTGGCCGGCGGTCCCATCTGGTTTGTACTTCTCGACAAAAGCAAATGGAAAGAGAATTTCCGCAGCCGGGAGACCATCATCGGACTATTGATCGGGTTTGCCGGCGTGATCCTTTTGTTCGGGGAGCGGCTGATGCATTCTTTTGCAAAGGCCGGCGCGGATGATGGAGGTACGGTAAAGGGTGCCGGTGGTCACTGGCAGGTGATTGCCCTTGGGGTCTTAATATTCAGCTCTATCTGTTGGGCTGCCGGTTCATTGTATTCCAAATATCGCGCTACGGGAACTCCCAACTCCGTGAATGCAGGCTGGCAGATGCTGGCAGCAGGGATCGCGTTCATCCCTGCCAGTTGGGGCAGCGGCGAGCTGTCTCATTTCCACCCGGAGGAAGTGACGGTATCCTCATGGCTGGCGGTCTTTTATCTGGTGACCATGGGCTCACTGGCGGGGTACACCGCTTTTACCTGGCTGCTGCAGGTGCGGTCGGCCACGCAGGTCAGCACGCATGCTTATGTCAATCCGGTGGTAGCTGTCCTGCTGGGTGTCTTTTTTGCGGGTGAAAAAATGTCTCCCATTCAGCTGCTGGGGCTGGCCATCATACTTGTCAGCGTGCTGCTGATCAACCTGGCGAAATACAGGGCTTCCCTGGCTGCCGGCGGGGCAAAGGTGGATGCTGGCAAGGTGCCCCCGGGAATGCCTGTGAATGGACCTGTTGACAAATTCGGAAATTCTGTTGTCAGAAGTGTCCAGAAAACGGGTACTTTAAAAATATAACCCGTTTCCCGGACAGATCTAATTATTGGCCTTCGCCAACGAACCTTCGGTCCGTTTTTCTGCCAAAGGCGCCGGCCCGCTAAGAAAATCCGGGGAAAGACCGTAAATTACACGGGTTATGGATTACAATATCATTCTGGACCAGGTCGAGCAGTAT
>DASZVM010000977.1:0-5895 GCA_035547295.1 Puia sp.
TTTCCTGGGATTCGTATGCCTATCGGGATGCACAGTTTAAAGACCTGAACGAAGATAAGATAAGCCGGTTCATAAAAAAGGTCAACGAAGGGGGGCGTTTCCTTTTGCCGGAAGATATCCATGAGGCTATGTTGTTGTTGAAATTGATTAAAAAAGATACGGTGACAAACGCCGCTATGATCTTATTTTCAAGGAACAATTTGTTTTATAACGTTCATGTCGGCAGGTTCAAAACATCTTCCCTGATCATAGACGAAAGAATGATCAATGGGAATCTTTTCGATGTGGTGGATGAAACTACCCGGTTTATCAATAGTCATTTAAAGGTGGCTTTTGAAATTACGGGAATCACAACACAGCGGACTGAGATCGTCGAATATCCTGTCGCAGCTTTAAGAGAGTTGATCTTAAATAGCCTGATCCACAGGGATTATACCAGCCCATCAGACGTACAGATTAAAATTTTTGACAAAAAGATCTCTTTCTTTAATCCCGGCAAATTATATGGAAATATCAGTATCGTTGATCTTAAAGAAAATAAATATACTTCGGAGCTTCGGAACAAGCTGCTTGCCGAAGCTTTTTACCTGACTAAGGATATTGAGAAATACGGCACTGGCTTTTTCAGGATACGGGAAGCGATCAAGGACTATCCTACCATGGAATTCAATTATCAGGAGCATGGCAATGGGTTTATCACTGAGCTCTCTTATACTCAGCAGAAAATAAGCTTGGCTGTTTCTAATAACTCATTAACTGAGGGATTAACTGAGGGATTAACTGAGGGATTAAAATCTTTATTGACAACGATAATTAAAAATCCCGGTATACAGGCTAAAGATATACCGTCTTTGTTGGAAAACAGGCCTTTGAAGACGATCGAGCGTCAAATAAGTGCATTGGTGAAGCTGCGGCTTATAGAGCGGCAGGGAAGTCGAAAGACAGGCGGTTATTGGTTCTTGAAGAAGATGTAGATGAAGCAAAGCGACCTCCTTGTCACGAAATTGTTAAAACAAAAGCATTTAACCCACCAATATAGTAGACTTTAGGCCGGTAACCGCGATTTTCAGTAAATTGCCTCCTTATTAAGACCTATTGTTATGTTACGTGCTTATTCGACCCTGACTTTTCTTTTATTTTCATTGTTGATAACCGGAAAAACCCAGGCGGTCGGCCCTGGTCTTCGCAACGGGCAGTGGCGTGCAGTATTGGAGCGCAAGGACGGTCATTCCATCGTATTCAATTTCGAATCAAAGGACAGCGCAGGGAAAAAGGTCCTTTATATCCGCAACGCGGGTGAGCGGCTGCTGGTGGACGACATCAGCTACCAGGGGGACTCTGTGCTGATACGGCTGCCTTTTTTTGAATCGCAATTGCGGGCAGTGGTAACGGCTGAGGGCAACCTCCGGGGCATATGGCTCAAGCGGGGCGCGGACAGCTACCAGGTGATGCCATTCGAGGCGTACTATAACAATGCGGTGCGTTTTCCCTCCGGGCAACAGTCGCCAAAGGGTGTGGAGGGCAGATGGAGAGCCGTATTCCGCGATGCCCGTGGCGATAGCTCTGTGCGGGTGGGTGAATTTACACAACGGGGGGACAGGGTGACAGGGACTTTCCTGGACCCAACAGGCGACCTCCGGTTCCTGGAAGGTATAATGGATGGGGATTCGTTGCGGCTGTCCACTTTTGACGGCGGGCATGCTTATTATTTTTCAGCCCGGCTGGCGGAAGACGGAAAGCTATCCGGGGGACAGTACTTCTCCGGTGCGATGGGGTATGAGACCTGGACGGCGGTGAAGGATGAGAAGGCGGCTTTACCGGACGAATTTACCCTGACGAAATGGAAGAAGGATGCGGGACCGGTGACCTTTACTTTCAAAGATATCGATGGTCATAATGTCTCGTTGTCGGATAAACGCTTTGCGGGAAAGATAGTGTTGATACAGATCATGGGGTCATGGTGTCCCAATTGCATGGACGAGACAAGCTTTTTGAGCTCTTTCTATAACAAATACCGGCAGAAGGGGGTGGAGATCATCGGGCTGGCGTATGAACGTTCGACGGATTTTGCCCGCAGCCAGAAAAGCCTTCGCAGCTTCCAGCAGCGTTTCAACGTGAAGTATCCTTTGCTGATCACGGGTGTGGCGGTGGGTGACCCCAAACGGGCGGAGAAGACCTTACCGCAACTGGAGGAGATAGTTGGGTTCCCTACTACTATTTTCCTGGACAGGACGGGAAAGATAGCCAGGATACATACGGGTTTTAATGGCCCGGGGACGGGTGCGCACTATGAGGAGCAGAAAAAGGAGATCGTCCGGACGGTGGATGAACTGCTTGCCAGATGACCAATTCCGGTGTGACCCGACCTCAATTTCCTGTCGCCGTATAAAAAATTATGCTATGACAGACGAATTCTATTCAGGTAATTGGGAAGGCTATTATTCATACGGAACCGGGTATAGTGAAGCCCGCAGAAAGATCAAGGTGGGCTTCCATATAAAAATGGTCCTTCAGAATGAGGTACTGAGCGGTACCTGTGAAGAATTGATAACGAGGGTACACATGGGACAGCCCGCAGTCCTGTCGGGCAGGATCGATGGAGGCAGGATCCATTTTATCAAGCAATATCGCTACTTTTTCGAGTTTAACGGGCGTGGGGATATAGAGATCAGCAGATCGAGGACCTCTCACCCTGTCTGCTACACGGGAACGTTCGACCAGGTGATGAAGATCTTCACCGGCGATTGGAAAATCGGGCATCCTTCCGGAAGGGATGGGGAGAGTGATCCTTTCTCAGGGAGCTGGGAAATGTGGAAGATCCGGGACCAGGGGCCTCTTCTCCGGCGGTCAAGAGGTTAGCCCCGGTCATCCAGGTAGGCCTGGCTTTTTGCGAAATCGGAGCGGATATTAGGGGTAAGGTGTTTTATCCAGCCGGGATCTTTCTCTCCTCTCAAACGTGCGAACAAGGCCAGGGCATAGCCCCATTCGCGTTGCAAGACATATCCCCTTTTGGGGGAATAAAAGGAAGCGTTGGCATTGAATATCCCAAGTCCAAATATCATCGTGGTCATGTCGGCAAGCCGATGGTCATCCTCCGGCTGAGGGCTTTCCATCAATCGCATGCGGGCGATCTCATGAGCGAGATAAGCCACCATTCTTTCCGGATCTGTCAGTCTTTGCGCTTCCAGCAAGATATGTAATTTCCCATCTTCCTGCCGGCCGGTGTAAGCATCGGTGTTGTCCGGGTTCTCATAGCTGCCAAGGGAGACCTTAGTACCCAGGGGAGAGCCGGTAGAGACAGCTGCCGTCGCATCCGCGTATATATCCAATACAATGTCATTGGGGTCGACCTCCATCCGGGCGGCTATTATGTGCAGGGTGTCCCAGGCGGTTTTTTCTTCTCCATCATATCGAATGGGGAAGTCGGAGATATGAGGGATAAGGACCTTTCTGTTCTTTATTTTTTCTTCTCCAAAAAGTTTTGCCAGGAAAGGGAAGGCTGTATCTATCCATTTCTGGCTGGCCACCGGAATGGGGCATTTATGAGGCGCGTTGCTTTTGCCGAATAAGCCGAACATATGATAAGGTTTTGTGAGAATAAAGATAACAAAAAGACCGGCCCGGGATATGTGCCCGACCGGTCTTTATATAATTCCTGAAAGGATAATTAGTGCTTGCCTTTGCCGCCGCCCTCGATACCCATGGTTATGATGTCCCTGTCGAAGAGATAGAGCCCGCTCTTGTCATCTCCGATGAGCTCCAGCTTGTCATTGCATTCCCGTGCCAGGCGTTCTTCCTCGATCTGTTCATTGACGTACCACTGGAGGAAATTATGGGTGGCGTAATCTTTTTCGTTGAGGGCAATGTCCACCAGTCCATTGATGCTTTCACTGACCTTTACTTCATGTCTGAACAGCTCTTCAAAAGCCTGTTTGAGCGAAACGAAGGTAAGGGTTGGCTGGGCCAGGGCGGGTATGACGGCGAAACCGCCCCGCTCATTCACGTATTTGATCAGCTTGAGCATATGCATCCTTTCCTCTTCGCTGTGCCGGAAAAAGAATTGGGTTACACCCTTAAGACCGGGTTGGATATCCGCCCAGCTGGCCATAGCCAGGTAGGCCTGGGAAGATTGGGCTTCCATCAATACCTGCTTGTTAAGGGCGTCCTGCATGTTTTTTGAGAGCATAGTGTTATTTCCTTTAGGTGTATTAGAAGTTGAAATTTAAAGATTAAATTGCACCCATGCAACAATACCTTGATCTATTGCAGCATATACTGGATAAGGGGACGTCCAAGACGGACAGGACGGGTACCGGCACGCTGAGCTGTTTTGGCTACCAGATGCGTTTTGACCTGTCGAAGGGGTTCCCGCTCGTAACTACGAAAAAGTTACATCTGAAAAGCATTATATACGAGCTGCTTTGGTTTTTGCAGGGAGATACCAATATCGGGTATCTGAAGGAGCATGGCGTCAGCATCTGGGATGAATGGGCGGACGCCAATGGGGATCTGGGACCTGTATATGGCAAGCAATGGCGTAGCTGGGAAGGTGCGGATGGGCAGGTGGTGGACCAGATCAGCCAGCTCATCCAACAGATAAAGAAAACGCCGGACAGCCGCCGTCTTATCGTAAGCGCCTGGAATGTGGCCGATCTGCCGAAGATGGCCCTGATGCCCTGTCATACCATATTCCAATTCTACGTGGCGGATGGCAGGCTGAGCTGTCAGCTGTATCAGCGCAGCGCGGATGTTTTTCTCGGCGTGCCTTTTAACATTGCCTCCTATGCTTTATTGACCCTCATGGTGGCGCAGGTGTGCGACCTGGCCCCGGGTGAGTTCATACATACTTTTGGAGACGTGCATCTCTATAACAATCACCTGGAGCAGGCAAAGCTGCAGTTGAGCAGGAAGCCCTATCCCTTGCCGATGATGAAGCTCAACCCGGCGGTGAAGGATATCTTCCAATTCCGCTTCGAGGATATTACCCTGGAAAACTACCAGAGCCATCCTGCCATCAAGGCGCCGGTGGCGGTGTAAACACCTGCATATGATCATAAGCTTAATCGCTGCCGCCAGCACCAATAACGTTATAGGAAAGGATAATAAGCTGCTTTGGCATCTGCCGAACGATATGAAGTTCTTCCGGAATACCACCTGGGGTATGCCGGTGATCATGGGTAGAAAAACCTATGATGCCCTGGCTGGAGAGCCATTGCCGGGCCGGTTCAATTTTGTCATAACCCGAAACAGGAGCTGGGATCCCCGCAATGAGAAAGTAAAGGTGGTGGATAACCTGGCGGGTGCGGTAGAGGCTGCGGGCGAGACGGATGCCAAAGAGGTGTTTGTCATCGGCGGCGGTGAGATATACCAGCAGTCCATGGCAATTGCGGACAAGATCTATCTTACACGGGTACACACGGTGGTGGAAGGGGATGCTTATTTCCCTGTCATCGATGAAGCGGTATGGCAGCTGACGAGCAATCTGGATTTCCCGGCCGATGAAAAGCATGCATATGCATACAGCTTCCAGCTATGGGAGCGGAAAAAAATCAAATGATGTATTCCCGTCTGCAGCTTGCCCGGAAATATATTCGTTATTATCTCACTGCCAGTAATGGCAAGGGGCATGGGGTACATTCTCCCTTTGTGTATGACTTTATCAGAAATGTATTGAATGACAGGCAGGGCGATCATCCTGTTTGGAAGAGGATAGAGCTGCTGCGCGGGCGATTGGTGAAGGATGGAACCATGCTGGAGGTGGAGGACCTGGGCGCGGGTTCGGCTGTATCGGGAGGACGGCAGCGCAGGGTCGGCGAGATTGCACGGCATGCGGCAAAACCTGCCAGGCTGGGGCAATTGTTGTATAGGATTGCGAGATATTATCAATGCCGCCGG
>DASZVM010000978.1:0-3658 GCA_035547295.1 Puia sp.
CATCAAAGTGACGACACCCTATCGGCAGGAATGGGTTAACCAGGTGATTGACTGGACGCTATAAAATTTAACCTATCTTTCCGGAGCATTGGCAGATTGTCCGGGTCTCCGCCAGGAGGCAACTGCTGCCCGAATTGCGCCGTATGTAATACATAAGACACGGAATCCTGTGAACATAAGAGCAGATGTTTTGTTAATCTTAAGTAAGCAACATGCGAAAATTCCAGGTGACCATACAATTCGACATGAATGATGAATTCGCCTCTCTTGTCCCCTCCCACCGAACGTATATCAACCGGTTGATCGAACAAGGAGTCATAGACCATTATGTAGTGACCATGGAGACACATAGGGTGTGGATCACCTTCTCCGCCGAGAACAAGGATGCGGTTGAAAAATATCTTTCCAAATCTCCCCTGTATAAATTCTGGACATATGAGATCGACGAGCTTTTCGTCGTGGACGGACTACACTATCGCCTGCCGGTGGTACAGCTGAACTGATGGTCCTCCTAATAGCAGATCAAATATTTATAGAACGCCAGGAACTCTCTCGGCGGCCCGAATAGGTCATTTACGTAAAATACGTCCGATGAGGCGCCATGGACATTCCTGATGCCCAGCTTGCGAAAGATATATTTGCAACGGGTGATATGATAAAAGGTGCTGACGACGATCACGGATGAATAATGCTGCACACTGTTGAGGGTCCTGAAATCTTTTGCCGTAAGATAGGTGTTCTCCCCATCGTTGTCTTCGATGATGTCGGCAGGCGGTATCCCTTTTTGGACCAGGTATCTTTTCATCGCCAGACCTTCCGGAACCTTTCCCGCCTTCATTCCTTTGCCGCCGCTGACCATCACCTTATGTACACGCCCCTGCCGGTACAGCAGCCATGCCTTATCGACCCTTCCCCGCAGGACAGGAGACAACGAACTATCCGCGTTGACCGCGTTACCCAGGACCACGGCAATGTCGGCGCTGCCTTTATAGTCATTCAGTCCGTCAACCGTAATATAGACACTATGAATGACTATCCAGAGAAGGATGAGCCAGCCTGCTATTTTTATTTTCCGGCGGCCTTTGCTTTTTTTGTCCATGCAGGCTTTTGCTTTATCAGCTTCTTATAGATGGGGCAGGTCTCGATATGCGCGCCCGGCAGATAGCCGATGCTCATCAAAAACTCACCAACGATCTCCCCGCCCGTGAAACGAAAGGTCTTTTTAAACAGCTTTACCCATTCCTCCTTTGTCAAAGGATGATGTTTCTCCAGCCACTTCCCGAACGAGCCATATTCCTTCTGCAGTCCCCGGATTATGCGGGCATTCTCGATAGTGGCGTCTATCTTCAGCCGGTTGCGGATGATACCTGCGTCCTGCAGCAGCCGGTCTTTCTGCTTCTGTCCATAACGGGCCACCTTTTCGATGTCGAAATCATCAAAGGCCTTGAAGAAGTTGTCTTTTTTGTTCAGGATGGTCGTCCAGGAAAGCCCGGCCTGGTTGATCTCCAGTACGAGCCTTGCAAAAAGCTGGTTGTCGTCGTGTATCGGGAAGCCGTACTCCTTATCATGATAATGGATATGCACATTGCCTTTTTCCATTCTTTCGACGGCTTCGCAATAGCTGCGGGGTTTTTCCATAATGCAATTTATATAAAAGCCATATTTTTATGGATAGGGAGAAATAAAAAATGTCAAAGACCTGTCTTTTACTATCGATCGGACTGATAGCATGCACTTTCACCGGCCATGCACAAACACCGGTACATCTGCCGGAGGATCCCCATACGCCTGGCTATGATCCCCATGCGTTGTTTGCACCTGGCTTTTACAATGGCGTCCCAGCCTCGAATTCCTGGCAGAACAGGGCCGATTATGCGCTCCAGGCCAGTCTGGACACGGTAAATAATATCCTCAAAGGCGGCGAGACCATCCGCTATACCAACAACAGCCCGGACAGTCTCCATTCATTATGGCTGTACCTGGACCAGAATACCTATCGTGGCGACGCACGCAGCAATTTTTATACGGAAGGCGCCAGTGACAAGCACACGGACGGCTATACCCTGACATCCGTAAAGATCGAACAAGGGGGTGTCACGACCACCGCCGACTATATAGTTACGGACACCCGTCTGCAGATCCGTCTGAAAAAAGCACTGCCCTCCCGCGGGGGCAGGATCAATATCCTTATCAGCTATCAATATACGGTGCCGGGCGACTTCGGCAACCGTACGGATTATACGTCCACCGCCAACGGGAAACTGTATGAGATAGCCCAATGGTATCCCCGGATGTGCGTCTATGACAGCCAGGGCTGGAATACCCTGCCATTCCTGGGAAGCGGAGAATTCTATTGCGAATACGGGGACTTCGATTACAAGGTCACCGTACCCTGGAATATGATCGTTGCCGGCTCGGGTGAGCTTGTCAATCCCCAGGAAGTGCTTACGCAAAAAGAGCAGGCCCGTCTCACGGCAGCAAAAGCCAGCGACAAGACCATTATGATCCACGCCGCTGAAGATATCAACACCCCTTCTGCCAGACCGGTGCAGAAAGGGACGCTCACCTGGCATTTTAAGATGTACAATACCCGCGACGTCGCTTTTGGCGCCTCTCATGCCTATATCTGGGATGCCGCGCGGGTGAACCTGCCCGGCGGCAAAAAAGCCCTGGCCATGTCCGTCTACCCAGCGGAAAGCGCGGGTAACAATGCATGGGGAAGGGCAACGGAATACCTTAAAGCCTCCATTGAATATTTCTCCGAAAAATGGTTTGTCTATCCTTATCCCATAGCCATCAACGAAGCAGGCATCGCGGGTGGAATGGAATACCCCGGCATCGTCTTTGACGGCATCAACGACAAAGGGAAAGAACTGTATTGGGTCACTGCCCACGAGATAGGGCATAACTGGTTCCCGATGATCGTAGGCTCTGATGAGCGCCAGTATGCCTGGATGGATGAAGGCTTCAATACTTTTATAGATGTCTATGCGTCCGATGCTTTTAACAAAGGAGAATACGCTCCCAAACGGGACGGTGAATATGCCCCCGGCGGGGGTAACCCCGTGGAAGAGATCGTGCCTTTGCTAAAAGACCCCCAGGCGCCTGTCATGATGACCCGTGCCGACGCTATTCCGGAAAAATATCGTCATCCCATGACCTATTTTAAGCCTGCGCTGGGGCTCGTGCTCCTGCGCGAGGTGATCCTGGGCAAGGATCGCTTTGATTATGCATTCGGTCAATATATCCATCGCTGGGCATACCGTCACCCCACTCCTTTTGATTTTTTCCGGACAATGGATAACGAAACAGGGGAAGACCTCTCCTGGTTCTGGCGGGAATGGTTCTTCCAGAATGGAGGACTGGACCAGGCCGTTCAGCATGTAGGGTATACGGACAACGACCCTGCCAGGGGTATCCAGGTGACCCTTGCCAACCTCGACAGGATGGTTATGCCGGCCACCCTTGAACTGACATGGAAAGACGGCACCAAACAACGCATATCGCTGCCTGTCGAGACATGGATGCAGTCCGGCACGCGTGAGCTGCATTTTGCACCCGGCCCCGGTGGGCAAAGACTGGCATCCGTAATGCTGGACCCGGATAAGGTCCTGCCGGATACAGACAGGGGGAACAATAGCTGGAAAGGGGAATAATG
>DASZVM010000979.1:0-2478 GCA_035547295.1 Puia sp.
TTGTGGAAGCTGCCTGCGGGGATGAGAAAGCTTCTTGCCGGCACCCTGTCGGGTGGTCAGACCTATGGGAAGAAAGCCAGAATGGGCCAGATGCTGCGGTTGCCGTCCAATGACATCGACCAGGTGTACCCTGTGTTCCGCCAGATCATCAGCCCCGGATTGCTTAGCCGGCTTACGGAGCTGGATCCGGGAGGGAAAGGCGTCACTGCCGTCGGTCTGGAACTGGCGGCTAAAAGAGAGCCATTGATGCGTCTGCCCCTGCTGAGCCAGGTATCGGCCGCCGAATACCTGGGGTATACCCAGCATACCCTGCTAAAGGATACGGACCAGATGAGCATGGCGGTCTCCCTGGAAGTGAGGGAACCCTATTTCGACCAGGACCTTGTAGAATTCGTAATGGCGATACCTGACGAGGTCAAACGACCGCTGTATCCCAAGAGCCTCCTGGTAGAATCATTAAAACCCCTGCTGCCGGATGAGGTCGTTCACCGTAAAAAGAAAGGGTTTTTGTTCCCATGGGAGCTCTGGCTCCGGAACGAGTTGCGCGCATTCGGAGAGCAACATATAAAAAGAATGTCCGAACGGGACATTATAAAGTCCGACAGGCTGCTGGACCATTGGAAGCGATTTCTTGCGGGAGATAAGAATATCCGGTGGGTAGAGCTATGGCTTTTTATCGTCCTGGATTACTGGCTTGAAAAAAATGGAGTGACATGCTGAAGTTCGCCATCATAGGATGCGGGGCTATAGGAAGCCGCCATGCCTTGCATGCTGCGAGTACGGGGCAGCTGACGGCTGTCTGCGACATTGTAAAAGAAAAGGCGGGAAACCTTGCAAGGGAATTCAAGGCCCGTCCTTATACCCGGATCGAAGAAATGCTGCGTGGGGAACCTGATGTGGATGTCGTAGCCGTATGCACGCCCAATGGTCTGCATGCGGGGCATACTATTCTGGCCTTGAAAGCGGGCTTTCATGTCATCTGCGAAAAGCCCATGGCCCTCGGCTCTGACGACTGCAGGCGGATGATCGGCCAGGCGGTCTCATCCGGCCGTCAATTATTCGTCGTCAAGCAAAACCGGCTTAACCCGCCGGTAATGGCCGTAAAGCAAATGCTGGATGCAGGAGCCTGCGGGCGCATCTTCAGCATACAGATGAACGCATGCTGGAACAGAGGAGCGGCTTATTATTCGGATTCCTGGCATGGGAGCCATGATATGGATGGAGGGATCCTCTATACCCAGTTCAGTCATTTCATAGACCTGTTATGCTGGATGATCGGAGATGTGAAAGAAGTCTATGCCTGTCTGGATAATTTTTCGCATCAGGGATTGATCGATTTCGAAGATACGGTAGTGGCTTCCCTGCGTTTTGAGAACGGGGCTTTAGGCTCTCTTCACTTCAGCATCAACAGCTACCGGAAAAATATGGAAGGCAGCATCCTCATCGTTGCGGAAAAAGCAACGCTCAAGATAGGTGGGCAATATCTGAATACCCTGGAATATCTGCGGGCTGAAACGGAAGATAAGGCTGTACTGGCTACAGGCGGCCCCGCCAACGATTATGGCGCATACCAGGGTTCCATGTCCAATCACGATAAGATCTACCGGCATGTGATGGAGGTAATAGAGCAGCGGCAGTCCAACCAGTTTGACGGAGCGGCGGGTCTGAAGACGGTGGAAGTCATTGAAAAAATTTATAAGGCGGCAAAATGACCCAGCAAACGATATTGATATTCACCGATTGGTATGAGCCGGGCTATAAAGCCGGAGGGCCTATCCAGTCGTGCCGGAATTTTGTAGCGGCAATGAAAGACGATTACAGGATCCGGATCATTACTTCGGACAGGGACCAGGGTGACCTGCAGCCTTATAAGAGTGTTGACGTAAACGTCTGGACGGAGGGTACGGACAAGGTCCCCGTGTATTATGCGGGGCCCGGCAATCTGACACCGGCCAGGCTGAAGAGCCTGGTGGAGGAAGTAGCTCCGGATCATATCTATCTCAACAGCATGTTCTCCTTCCGCTATACCATTCTTCCTTTATGGCTGAAGTTGAGGGGGCGTATAAAAAGCCGCGTGGTGATCGCTCCCCGTGGAATGTTGCATAAGGGTGCGCTGCGGTTCAAACCGGCGAAAAAAAAATTATTTATCCGGCTGCTGAAGGGGGCCGGTCTCCCGAAAATGCTTGTTTTTCAGGCGACGGACGAGCAGGAAGTGGAGGATGTCCGACGCTGGTTCCCTTCCGCGGGCGATGTCCGGCTGGTGCCGAACTTCGTAAAGAGGATAAAAGCGGAATGGAGGCCCCTGCATAAGGTTCCCGGCCGGCTGCAAGGCGTATACGTGTCCCGGGTGGCGCCCAAGAAGAACCTGTTATTTTTCCTGAACCTGCTGAAGGATCTTCCGGAAAATGTCCGTTTTCATCTCGATATCTATGGAGAAGTAGAAGACCAGGAGTATGGCAGACAATGTACTACAGTCAT
>DASZVM010000980.1:0-3721 GCA_035547295.1 Puia sp.
CAAATTCCATTCCAAAACAGTGAACTTCAATTTTATTTATTAACATATCCCTATGGAAATCTATAAATTAGGCATTGAAAACAAGGACTGATCTGCATTCTGTCCTACACAGGTAAGGAATAATTATTTGTATCTGTATGCAATTCTTAGGCCGCCCGTCTAAAAAATTATGCCCGCAAATCCCCCACCCGGCGCCAGCTTTACCGACAGGCTGTCCCCCACGTCGACATGCCGGACCAGTTTTTCCAGGTGATTGGGAAATGTTGTCCCATCCCCTGCATCCATCCACAAAGTGACGCTCCCCGGTCCTTTTCCCAACACGTCCAGCGGCACATTTAGTTCACGGGCTTCATGATTGGTAATGCCTCCGATAAACCACGCCGATCCTTTTCGACGGGCGATCACAATATATTTATCCACTTCCGCGCTCAGCACCTTTGTTTCGTCCCATGTAGTCGGCACCTGTTGCAGGAATTCAAAGCCAGGCTGACCTTCATATGCGGCAGGATAATCGCACACCATCGCTAAATTCGTTTCGAGCACCACATACATGGCCAGCATATGACAGCGGGTGCCTAACATCAACGGCCGGGTATACTGTATGCGGAAGAGAGAATCCGGCACCGCGCGAAAACCGCCCAGGTGATAGTCCGTCGCGCCGGCCAGCCCACGGGTGAACGGCATGTTGAGGTCGTGGTCGGGCGTGATCCGCTTATCCCATTTATTCACTTCATAATTCAGCGTACCTTCCCGGGTCAGTTCATTCGGCCATGTACGGCTAAGTCCCGTGGGTTTGTACGCGCCATGGAACTGGATATGGAGATGATGAAGGGCCGCCTTCTCCAGTATCTCTTTCTGTATATTGACCATCTGCTGGTCATCCCTGTCCATAAAGTCCACCATCATACCGCTGATGCCCCATCTTTCAAATTGAGCAAAGGCAGAATCCAGGTGCGGATAAAGCGCAGCCCAATGTACCCATACACGGATCCCTACCCCTTTCTGGCGGGCATAATCGCACACCTGTTGCATATCCAACCCCGGCACAGGCCGGGTAGGGTCTGCATGCGGCCCGGGCATGAAGTTCGCTCCGTCATTGACATACCACTCATGCAGACCGTATTCCACCACGGAATGATATTGCAGCCCCGTACGGGCGCAGAAATCGATATAATACTGCGCGGTGACAAAATTGTTGCCCGGCGCATTCAGCGTATCGGGCACCACATTCCCGTTCCACCAGGGAAAAGTGGTCTTTCCGGGTCGTAACCAGGAAGCATCTGCGATCTTACATGGTTCGTTGAGGTCCGTGATGATATTGGATTCGATCAGGCCCCCCACTCTGTCGCTGATGAGCAGCACACGCCATGGACTACGATGCGGAAGCGCTGCCTTTACGCAGACACCGGAGCCATCCGGCAAGGGAGATAGGCGTCCTGCCAGGTCCTGCCCCTGTTTTACCAGGTAAAGACCCGCATAATCGACGAGCGCCGCTTCCGTAACAGCCATAAAAATATTACCGTCAAACTGGAAAAGAGCAGGCATATCCATCAACGTATCCGGCTTGAGCCGGTCCCAGCTTGTCGTTGTATACTCCCCCTCGTGACTGCTGGTGAAATTGGGCAATAACAGCGCTTTCACCCTGGGATTGCCTGCCAGGCGGAATCGGGTGTCCTCGGCTGTTAGTTCCAGCGAGGACCAGCCCATCTGTTGAGGGAATTCATATCTGAAGGCAATACCGTCGTTGAAGGCACGGACTATTAAACGTAACTTCCGGAAAGGGGCTTTCTTCTCCTCCAGGGGTAATACCAGCTCCCTGTAACTGTCATGCACGTGGCTGGTCTTGCCTGTTATCAGGGAATAATCATCTTCACCATCCTGTACAAAGGGGCCCGTCAGTCGCAGGTGTCCTTTAAAGTCTGGCTGATCCTTAAATGAAAGGGATAGGGGACTGCCGGAAATAAGCGCACGGCCTTTGTAATGGACAGCCCATAATACCGCCGTATCCATAACCCGGAAATCGAATACGATCTCTTTATTCGGAGATGTGATTTGGACGGATTTATTGTCCGGAGATGCGGCCCGGGCTTTTCCCGCCGGAGCCGCGATAGCGGTGCATCCACAGGCAAGACAGGCCAGGGTAAACAATCTTTTCATATGTAAAATTTCCGGTCAGAGACGATGAAGATATGCGATACTTTGCGGCACCTGCGTCAGCGATTTGCTACTTTCATCTTCGATATAATAATGCTGCACCCCCGCCTTTCGGGCAGCCTTTATCACGGCTGGGATATCGATCTGGCCCGTTCCCAGCACAACATCATTCTCTCCCGAAGTGCCGCCGGAAAGGTTGCCCGTGACCCCCGTCCGCAGGTCCTTTAAATGAAGCGCCTTATATCGGCGGCCATATCTACGGAGGAGACCCGCAGGGTCCTGACCGGGAAAAAATGCCCAGAGAATATCCAGCTCAAAGCTGACATACCGCGGATCCGTCTCTTTCACCAGGAGGTCATAGAGGGTCCCCTGTTCATAAGGCTGGAATTCAAAACCGTGATTGTGATAAATAAAACCAAGCCCGTACTGCTCCTTTAATATTTTCCCGCACCTGGAAAAGTCTTCAATGGCCTTCCGGGCCTCTTCCAGAGTGAAAGCCCCTTTGTGAGGGATCCCCGCGACCCGCACATAGGAAGCACCAAGCGTCTTTGCATTCTGCGCCACTTCGGCCGTATGGTTCACAAGGTCATCATAGCTCACGCCGAAAGAGGAGCAATGCAGGCCCCGCTGGTCTAGCAGGCTGCGCAATTCAGTCGCCGTCTTACCAAAGAGATTGGAAAACTCGATATCCGTAATACCGTTGCTCTTGATGATGTCCAGGGTCGCAGGCACATCCTTCTGAAAATTGTTACGGTAGGTATAGGACACGATACCGGGCGTACCGGGGAAAAGACGCCCTTTTTGCTGGGCCCATGTGATGAAGGTCATCGACAAGGCAATGATGGATGTAAAGATATTCTTAAATTTCATGCTGGCAGTATTGAACGTTAAAGATAAGATATCTAACTTTAAGGTAACCGATCAACCATCTCCCCGTCTTTGGATCAATGGGAGCTGGAATTGGACGGGGCGGTAGAGCATCCTGTACGCCTTTATTTCCCTTTTGCCGTATACGGTCCGTACACTGCTTTCACCACTCCATTGGCCACGCTATCGTCCAGTATGATCACATAATAATTCTTTCCTCCCGGCAGGACGCGCACGACAATATGCCCCTGTAGACTGCGATAGGATCGTTCCACCAGGGGGCCGATCACCAGGTGGTTGGCTTCCATAAAATTGGTGGCGAAAAGATCCCTCTTTCCCGCATATAACACAGGCGAGGTCACCCGGATCAACACTTCATGACCGGGATGATCGGCGGTCCACACCTGTTCGATCCATACGGAAGGCTTAAAGGTCTTTACCTGGAATTCATTGACGGCATCCCGGTTGCCATGATGGTCCATCGTAGCGACATCCACCTCCCCTATCGCCCTGGCTACAGGTGTTTCCACATCCCGCCAGGCGGCATCGCCCAAAAAGACATTCCCTGGACAGTCCCCTCCTGTATAATAAATAAAGGGACCGTAATGAATGACCAGCGCATTGCTGAGACTGTTCTCATCCGGCCAGGTCTTGCGGTCAGCAGTATCCACGGGAGGGAAATGCTGCTGCACGGAACTAT
>DASZVM010000981.1:0-2765 GCA_035547295.1 Puia sp.
CAGGTTGTTCACCCCTCCGCCCGCAGACTCTCCACCGGATTCCTCAATACCGTCCGCACTACCCGCAATCCCGTAACCGACAATGTAATCATTCCCAACAACACCAACGGCAGCCCAAACATATCCACCGTCAGGGAGGTATGATAGGCATACGACGAAAGCCACCGGTGCAGCCCCCATCCCGCCAGCGGGAAAGCAATCAGGGCCGCATAGCCTATCAGTATAAAGAATTCCCTTGTCAGCAGCAGCGCCAGGCCTTTCCCCGAAGCTCCCAGTATCTTACGGATGCTGATCTCCCGGGTACGTCGTACCGTGATCAGGGATACCAGTCCATACAAGCCAAGACAGGAGATAAAGATGGCCAGCATAGTAAATCCATTGAAGAGCGCCATGGTCGTCCGGTCCCCTTTGTATTGCGATTCAAAGGATTCATCCAGAAAATAATAATTAAAGGGGTCCGAAGGGAAATATCCGCTCCATAATTTCTTAAGCTCCGGCAGCGAGGAAGGAGGCGCTTTCACCAGCACCGCCGTGGCAGGGCTATCCCGGTAGACCATCAGCGCAGGCTCGATGACATTATGAAGGGACTTGTAAAAAAAGTCCTTTACCACCCCCACAACCTTTCCGCCTTTTTGATCGGATCCCTCCACACGCTGCCCGATGCCCGTCCGCCATCCCATAGCCCTTACAAAAGCTTCATTGACCAGGAATGCCTTCTCCCTGTCCGTGCGAAAGCTGTCCGAGAAATTACGCCCCTCTGCCAGTCTCATATGCAACAGGGGAATAAAGTGCCGGTCGATAAAAAAGAAGTTGCATGACAGCTCTCTTTTTCTGCCGTTGTCTGCATATACAGTGGTCGTCCCTATTGCAACCCCCTCGATAGGTATACCGCTGCCCACCGACACACCCCGCACACCGCCTGCCTGCCGTACTGCCTGACTGAATGCACCCACCCGCTGACGGTAAACATCATCCCCCGGTACGGACAGGGAGATCATCTGGCTTCTGTCGGCGCCCAGGTCCTTATGCCGCATAAAATACATTTGTCTGTAAATGACAATGGTTCCCGTAAGCATCACCAGCGTGATGATGAACTGCACTACCGTCAGCACTTTGCGCAGACCGATACCCTGCTGGCTGCGGACAGAGAGTCCCTTCAACACCCGGATGGGCTGGAACCCTGACAATACAAAGGCCGGCCAGGCGCCCGCCAGGAACGCTGTCAGGGGAAAGAGCAAGACCAGTAAAAGGACCCCGCGTCCGTCGATGGAAATATCCGTGGACAGCAGCCGGACGAAAAAAGGCCTGGCCATCCACGCCAGACCGATGGCTATCAGCCAGGCAATCGCCATGAGGAAAAATGACTCGCCCATGAACTGTCCCATCAGCTGCAGCGGTTTTGCACCGGCAACTTTTCGGATAGCCACTTCCTTTGCCCTCTGCTCCGCCCTGGCAGTGGAAAGGTTCACATAGTTCAGCAAGGCTGCCCCCAGGATAAAGACGGCCAGCACAGAGAAAATGGTGTCGAAAAGCCGGCTCCCTTTGGGCGTATCCACCAGCTTGCCTTTGCTGAAATGGGCATCCGCCAGCATCTCCGGCTCGAAAAGCATATGATATCCTTTGGCGCCTATCCTGTCCAGTTCCGGCTGTACATATCGGGTAGACATGATATCCAGCTGCTTCTTTAAAACAGGGAAGTCCGGCCGGCCCCGGAAAAGGGCGAAAACGTATACCTCGAAATCATCCATCCAGCCTGTGACCGCCTGGAAATCCTGCCATAATAAAGCGTCGATCTTTATATCCGAATTGGAGGGTCTGTCCGCTATCACCGCCGTAACATGAAAGATCTTTCTGCCGCATACGAGGGTCTTACCCAGAGCCCTGTCTTCGCCAAAATATTTCCGGGCCGCGCTTTTTGTAAGCACGATGGAGTTAGGCTCCGTCAGCGCATTTCCCGGCGATCCTTCCAAAAAAGAAAAATAGAACATCGAAAAAATGGCCTGTTCCGAATAGACAAAATGTTTTTCCGTAAACAGCTCGGTGCCCTGACCCGTACCTCTCCTTTCCACGACAACCTCTGCCGGCTCGATCCGGACAGCATTCTCTATTTCGGGACAATCCCGTATCAGGGCAGCTGCCAGGGGGGTCGCACTTGTCGCAAATGCCAGCTCCGACTCCGGCTCGTGCAGGGTCGTCGTTATCCGGGCTATACGATCCGCCCTGGGATGATAGTCGTCAAAACTCTCCTGGTAACGGACATAGCCGTAAATGAGCAGACAGGCAGCAATACCCGTGGAAAGACCCAGGATATTGATAAGGGAAAAACGCTTGTGACGCAGCAGGTGACGCCAGGCCATCCGAAGATAATTGGCAGAAGTAATGATCATAACTCAAGAAATGCAAAAACACCTTTAAAGGGAAGCCTGACCCAGGGGGTTTAAGAGTACTTTAACAGGCCAAAGGCATAACCAATAACACATTAACAAATATTATAATATAAAACCTGGCCCTCCGGCAAGATTTATCTAAAAAATGACGTTAAAATAATGGCTATAAACTAAAAAATGTCCCATCTTTGCATCGTAAAAAATCATTTTACACAATTTCATCTGTTCTGAAATGAAAAAAAACTCACCCATATCACACTCGCTGGTGATATTGCACGCCTTTAATAAGCGTGGGTTTTTTGCTGCAGCCCTGGGCTCAGTTTTTTCCGTTCGCCCTGTTCCCTTTTGGGTGCGACGTTGATACTTCTTCTCCCATAG
>DASZVM010000982.1:0-2823 GCA_035547295.1 Puia sp.
GCCCAGGTGCTGCCCTTCAAAACCCAGCTGTTCCGAATATAATCCCAGGTGATTGGCATAACCCAGCATCTTTTCAAAATAAAAGCGGGCTTTCTCCAGTTGTCCGGCACGGGACAGACATTCGACATACCAGAAGGTGCACGCGGAAAAAGTGCCTTCATGGCTGACAAGGCCATCGGGTGAGGCGATCTCGGGTCTGTAGCGATATACGAGGGAGTCCATCACCAGTTCTTTTTCGATCCTGTCCAGGGTGGAGAGCCAGCGGGGGTCTTTGGGGCTGATGAACCGGAACAAGGGCATCAGCAGGCTGGAAGCATCCACGGTCACCGCGCCCGGGAATTGCATAAAAGCTTTTTTCTTTTCGTCCCAGAAGTCCTTAAAGACACTCTCGTATATCTTATCCCTTTCACGTTTCCATTTGCCGTTCAGGGGAAACGAGCGTGCTTCGGCGATCTTTATAGCCCTGTCGAGGGCTACCCAGCAGGCCAGCCGCGAACAGAGGAAATAGTTCTTTCCGCCCCTGACCTCCCAGATACCGTCGTCCGGCTGATGCCAGTTGTCCGCCAGCCAGTCCATCTGCCGGTGGAGGTCCATCCAGAAATCATAGGAGATGGGTTCGCCGTGCTTGTTGAACAGATAGACGGAATCCATCAACTCGCCATAGATGTCCAACTGCAGCTGGCTGTAAGCATCGTTGCCTATCCGCACGGGAGAAGACTGCATATAGCCTTCCAGGTTGCGCAGCGCATGTTCCTTTAGCTGTGCCTTGCCGTTGATGGAATACATGATGCCCAGGCGTTTGTTGCTTTTCATGTCCCTGCAAAGCTTTTCCACCCAATTCATAAATGCACCCGCTTCCCTGGTATAGCCCAGCCGCAAAAAAGAGTAGACGGTGAAGGATGCATCGCGTATCCAGGTGTACCTGTAGTCCCAGTTCCTTTCGCCGCCCACATGCTCAGGCAGGCTAAAGGTAGGCGCCGCAATGATGGAACCATATTGGGAGGAGGTCAGCAGCTTCAGGACCAGGGCTGACCTGTTGACCATATCCATCCATCTGCCTGAGTAGACACTGTTGGACATCCAGTTCTTCCAATAGTTCACCGTGCTGAAAAGACATTGGGTAAGGACGGCATCGACAGTCCCCTCCTCGTCCTTGCCGTCGCGGATATCTTCCAGGATAAAGTCGGCTGTCTGGTTGGCGGCCAGGGTAAATTCCGCCACGACATCGCCTTCCGTGATCTTCAGCGGGACGGTGGACCTGAGCCGGAGGGCTACCCCTTTATGATCATCAACAGTAAAGTGTATCTCATATTTCCCTTTCCGGGCGGTCCTGTGGGCGGTTCTTGCATAATTGAACCGGGGCCGGAACTGGAGCTGATAGGTCACTTCCCCCCGGATGGTGGTGACCCTTCTCATCAATCTTTTCTCGCTGTTGGGTTCCCCGTCCACCGACATGAAATCCGTGATCTCGCCCACGCCGTCGGTGGAAAGGAAACGGGTCAGCAGCACATTGGTGTCCGGCAGGTAGAGCTGTTTTGTTCTCATCCGGCTGAATTGAGGCCTGATGCAAAAAAAACCTCCTTTTTCCGAGTCCAGCAGGGCTGCGAACAGGCTGGGGGAGTCGAAGTTGGGAAAACACATGAAGTCGATGGATCCTTCCAGGCTTACCAGGGCTACGGTACCCAGGTCACCGATGATGCCATAATTCTCGATGGGCTGATAGTTCATGGCATCTGTAGTGCAAAAGACCGGCCATCCTTTGTAAAACATGCTCAGTGCCTGACGGTAAACCCAAAAGTCACCAGCGTATTTTCGCTGCGGGTACGGGTGAATTTATTGTAATTAAAAGCAGCCGTTACGCTCAGCCATTTGTATAGCCGTACGGATCCGCTGGCCGTGAGGTTCAGGATATAGTTATGGATAGTGGCCAGCGAGTGCTGTATCAGCTCGATGCCATCCAACGTGACACGATCGTTGATGACGAAATGATATTTCAGCCGAAAAGAGTTACGGAACACGGAATATCTGTCCTGTATCGTCTCGCCGCTCTGCGGGCCGCCATAATGTACCTGGTAAAGATCGCCGTCTTCAAACAGGATGCCGTCGCTGACAAGGATAGCGGCTGTTTTTTTATCCAAAATATTATAACCTAATCCTCCGCCGCTTTGAAAAAGGTTGTTCACCCGGAGGGAAAGACTCGTATTGTAGTTGACCAGGCCCCAATAATAGAAGTGACGGAGGGTCTTGTACATGTTAAAGTCGAGGGTGGCGTTAAAGTCGTTGTTCGTCAGCGTACCGGACTGGGCCCCATAGATCCAGCCGGTATTGAGGTTAAGCGACGATTTTTTCCGCGAAGCGCTGGCCTGTACGGCATTGCTCAGGAGATAGGAGCTGACGGTATTCGTATTATTGATATTGCCTGTTGACGACCAGGACCAGTGATACCTCGTGGTATCGGTGTAATGGACGGAGTCGGCTGCTTTTTTTATCCGGGGCACCGTATCTTTCATTCGGGGTACCGTATCCCTTATTCCCGGTACCGTACCTTTTATCTGCGGCACGGTGTCTCTTACACGGACTACAGTATCTTTTACCACGGATGGTACGGTATCCGTACGACGAGTGGAGTCATTGTTTTGGGCCAGACCCAATACAGGCAGCAGGAATAATAATAAGCCGGTGAGAAAACGATTCATAGGCGGCAAAATAGCCAAAATGTGCAAATCAATCAGGCAATGGGTCGATCCTATACGCCAAATCAATGAACCTGCATTTGTTCAATAGCCAGATCAATGAGCCGGCATTTGTTCAGGCTGGCCTGCC
>DASZVM010000983.1:0-5005 GCA_035547295.1 Puia sp.
CTTCGGATGAGGTGGTGCTGACAGTACCGGGCGCGCCCGCCAGACCGCTGACCGCGTTGAATGATGGGCCGGCCGTAACTGTTATTCCCGGTGCCGGGGGAGCAGTGGTCACGCCTGCAGGGGGTGCTCCGCAAACCTACCCTGAAGGGGAGTTCCAGATCAACAGGACCCGGGTCATCTTTGCAAAAGCGGGAGTATCCTTACTTTCCATTGCCGATCAATATGACATATCCCTTCCCCGTCTGCTGGAGTTCAATGATCTGAAGGAAGAGGATGTGCTGGTCAGGGACCAGCTGCTGTTCCTGCAGCGTAAACGGAGGACAGGAGCTAACGAATTTCACATCGTCCAGGAAGGCGAGACGGTATATGACATATGTCAGAAGGAGGGTGTAAGGTGTCAGGACTTGCTGGAAATGAATCAGTTGGGCCCGGGGGCCCAGCCGGCTGCCGGAGAAAAGATCTATCTGCAGAGCTCGGCCCCTTCCAGACCCGTGGTTACAAGAAGCGTTAACTAAAACTAACAAAGAGGATGTCGACGATCCAGGTACACGATAAAGCATTCGAGCCATATCTGACAGCCGAGGCCATCAATGACAGGATACGGAAGATCGCCGAGCAGATCAATGTGGACTATGATGGCAAGAGTCCCTTGTTTATTGCCATACTCAACGGGAGCTTTATGTTTGCGTCTGACCTGTTCAAGGCCATTTCCATCGAGGCGGAGATCTGTTTTATCAAACTGGCGTCTTATAAGGGAACAAAGTCTTCCGGGCATGTGATCACCGCCATCGGGCTGGACATCGATCTGATAGGGAGGCATGTGATCGTGCTGGAGGATATTGTGGACACCGGCAAGACTTTGAGCGAGTTCCTGCCGCAGCTGGAACATCAGCAGCCTGCTTCCATGCGGATAGCTGCTCTGCTGCATAAGCCCGAAGCGACAGTGTATCCCATCACAGTGGATTATCTGGGTTTTTCAGTGCCCAATAAGTTCCTGCTGGGGTACGGATTGGACTATGACGGCCTGGGCCGGAATATTCCCTCCATCTACAAGCTGGTGGAGTAGGTTACGCTTTTAACAAAGCCGGTCTTGACAAAGAGACAGGAACGTATTAATTTAAGAATCAAAATATCCCATTGAAAAATGTAGCCATTTTTGTTATTGGCTGTCTTTTATTTCATGGTGCTGCCGGGCAATTCTATCTGAGAGGTGAGATAAAGGACGAGAACAATAGCTACTTGCCAAATGTGAGTATACTGCTTCATTCCAGCGGGTATTTATATCATTCCGGGAGCTCCGGGGAGTTTGGGATACCCTTGTCCCAGCCGGGCGACACGCTGACGCTTTCCGCAGAAGGGTTCCAGACCACGACAGTATATGTAGATGCCTCTCAATATCAGCATTTTATCATGAAATTGCTCTTCCGTCCTCCGCCGGCCCCGAAGAAGCGGCTGCTTTCGCTGACAAAGGACCTGAAGGGTGCTGATTGGAAAGGATGGACCGTGGGCAGCGAGACCTACAGCTCCCTGGTGGAAAATAATTTTGTTCCTGCCGCCCAGTTCCCCGAGACGGGTTTTGCCATGAATATCGACAAGGCTTCCTACAGCAATGTGCGCCGGTTCCTCAACATGGGCAGCACCATTCCGCCGGATGCGGTGCGTATCGAAGAGCTGCTGAACTATTTCAATTTCGGTTATACGGATCCGCCGCGGGACAGTTGTTTTACCATGCGTTCCGATCTTTCGGAATGTCCCTGGAACCCGGATGATCAGCTGTTGTTCCTGAAAGTTTGCGCACGCAAAGTGGATCCCGCCCAGATACCGCCTGCCAATCTCGTGTTCCTCGTGGATGTGTCCGGGTCGATGGATATGCCGAATAAGCTGCCCCTTTTGAAGTCTGCCTTTAGCCTGCTGGTAAACAATCTGCGGCCTGTCGATACCGTGTCCATCGTCGTGTACGGCAGCATGGTGGGAGTATGGCTGACGCCTACGTCCGGGGCGGACAAGAAAAAGATATTAAAGGCCATCGAGGATATGACACCCGGGGGCGCGACACCGGGCGAGGCAGGCATCCGGGCTGCTTACCGGATGGCCAAAAGCCAGTTTATCAAAGGCGGGAACAACCGGGTGATCCTGGCGACGGATGGGGATTTCAATGTGGGGGAGACCTCCGAGGAAGAGCTGGAGAAGCTGGTGACCTTACATAAACAGTGGGGCATCTATCTCACCTGTCTGGGGGTGGGAATGGGTAACTACAAGGATTCCAAGCTGGAGGTGCTGGCAAAGAAGGGTAATGGGAACTTTGCTTACCTGGACGATGAGAAAGAGGCGGAGAAGGTGCTGGTCCGGGAGTTTACCCAGACAGTGTATGCGGTGGCAGACGATGCCTATCTGAATATCGCTTTTAACAAAGCGCTTGTAAAACGTTACAGGCTGATAGGGTTCGACAATAAGATAAAGATGCTTACCGACTCTTTAAATGAGGTGCAGGGCGGGGAGGTCGGGTCTGGTCATTCCCTGCTGGCTTTATTCGAAATAACGCCTACCGACCCCGACAGTGTGGAAATGACGGACAGGGGCCGGCTGGCCCATGTGGTGCTGAACTACAAGCTGCCGAATGATTCGCTGGTGAGGACCAGCACCTATCAATGTTCTTCCCAGCTGACGGCTTTCCGGGACCTGCAGCCTTGCTACCGGTTTGCCTCTTCCATCGCCTTGTTCGGAAGCCTGTTAAAAAAGTCCAGGTTCACTTCCCAGGCAGGATGGAAGGATGTGATGGAGATAGCCGAACAGTCCCGTGACCCGGAGGACGGAGTGCAGCAGGAATTCATCGGCCTGATACAGAAGGCCCGGAAAATTTATGGAAGACGGAGAAAAAAAGATCTTAACTGAACATTTCCCTCACTTTATCAAAGAAGCTCCGTTCATTCTTATCCGGCTTGGGCTGGAAGTTGGGTGAATCGCTTAATTTTTCCAGTATCGCTTTTTCCTCAGGGCTGACATGCTGGGGCGTCCAGACACTGACATGTATGAGCTGATCACCTTTTTCGTATGAATTGATGCCGGGGAAGCCCTTGCCTTTGAGCCGGAATATCTTGCCGCTTTGTGTGCCGGGCGGGATCTTGATCTTGGCTTTACCGTCGATGGTAGGCACTTCCGCGTTCATGCCAAAAACAGCCTCTGCAAATGAGATATGCAGTTCATAGGCCACGTTGAGTCCGTCGCGATGCAGTTCCGGGTGCTGTTCCTCTTCGATAAGGATGATGAGGTCGCCGGGTGCGCCGCCTCTTTCTCCCGCATTCCCCCTGCCGCCTACGCTGAGCTGCATTCCTTCCTGTACGCCGGCAGGTATATCGATGGTGACCGTTTCTTCTCCATAGACCCGGCCTTCGCCTTTACAAACGGAACATTTTGCTGTAATGGTGGAGCCTTCGCCATTGCAGGTAGGGCAGGTAGTCACTGTCTGCATTTGTCCTAGGAAAGTGCTGGTAACCTTGCGTACCTGGCCACTGCCGCCGCACGTGGAGCAGGTCTGTATGCTGCTTTTGTCCTTGGCGCCTGTACCGCTGCAGGTGTTACAGGATACGTATTTTTTGACCTTGATATTCTTGGTAACGCCCCTGGCTATTTCTTCATAGTTGAGCTTGATCTTTACGCGAAGGTTGCTGCCGCGCACGCCTCTTGCCCTGGAGCCGCCGCCGCCTCTTCTGCCGCCGCCAAAAAAACTGCCGAAAAGATCGTCCCCGAAGATATCCCCGAACTGGCTGAAGATGTCATCCATGTTGCCGGTGCCGCTGAAACCACGGCCGTTGCCGGACACACCTGCGTGACCAAAGCGGTCGTACTGGGCGCGTTTGTCTGTATCGCTCAGGACCTCATATGCCTCGGCGGCCTCTTTGAACTTTTCTTCAGCGGCTTTATCGCCCGGGTTGCGGTCGGGGTGGAACTGCATGGCTACCTTACGGTATGCCTTTTTGATATCCTCGGGTGAAGAGCCTTTTGCAACGCCGAGTATTTCATAATAATCTCTCTTCGTAGACATAATAATAGTAACTTGGATTTACTTTCCCACCACTACTTTGGCAAAGCGGATGATCTTATCGTTGAGATAATAGCCTTTTTGTACTTCGTCGATGACCTTTCCTTTCTGTTTTTCGTCCTGTACGGGCACTTCGGTGATGGCTTCGTGCTTTTCGACATCAAAGTCGGTGCCGATGCTTTGCATAGATTTCAGGCCCCTGCTTTGAAGGGTATTGCGGAGTTTGGAGAATACCAGCTGGATACCTTCTTTCACCTGGTCGATGTTCCCGGCCGTTTGCAGCTGCCGTTCGGCACGGTCCATATCGTCGAGGACGTCCAGAAGGGAGGTAATGATCTCTTTTCCGGCTGTTTGTCTCAGCTCGATATTTTCCCTGGCGCTACGTTTTTTGAAGTTATCGAATTCGGCAAAAAGACGCAGGTATTTGTCCTTTTGGGTCTGGACCTCCTCTTTTAGCTTTTCTACTTCATCTTCCCCTGACAAACTTTCGTTCAAATGGGTGGTACCGGCGACATTTTCGTCTGTATTCATATCTTCCATCTGTGGATTCGTTTCTTGCATAGTCATATCCTTATAAAAATTGTCACAAAGGTAAGATAGTCAAAAGTTTTGCCAAGGGGTTAACAGAGACAAATTGTCAGCGGCGAAATCGTACATTTGCACCCCATGACAAAGGTTTACCTGAAGAAGAAGATCAGCCGCCGGATCGAGAACGGCCACCCCTGGATATTTGGTAATGAAGTAAATACGGTGGAAGGGGATGCTGCCGGGGGGGAAACGGTGGAGGTATATACCCATGACAAAAAATTTGTGGGGAAAGGGTATATCAATCCCCTTTCCCAGATCCTGGTGAGACTTCTGACAAGGGATAAGTCGGAGGTCATAGACGAAGGGTTTTTTGAAAAGAGGCTGCGGGAGGCCTGGGAGTACAGGCAGCGGTTGGGATATGTAGAGAACTGCCGGCTT
>DASZVM010000984.1:0-5473 GCA_035547295.1 Puia sp.
TCTCCCGGTGTTGCGGCGGCCTTTTCGGGGACGATCATGAATTGGACGTCCTGAGGTTTATAGCCTGTAGCTGAAAGTTTCAATACGAGCGGTGAGGCAATAGGGAGGTCTTCCAGGTTAAATTCGCCATTGGTTTTTGTCTCTGTACCTTTTATCAGCACCTGTTTCTTTTTTTTGGTATTGGGGTCCACGGTGGACTTCAGTATCAGCACTGACACCTGGCTCATCGGCTGATTGATAGAGTCAGTGACCTTTCCGTATGCGCGTCCGATAGAGGGGGGCGCCGGGGCCTGGGCAATACCTGTCACCGCGTACAATAAAGGCAAAATAAATAGCAGCTTTCTCACGAGAATTATATTTAGGACGCAAATTTACCATGCCGCGGGCTGATGGTCCAGCTGAAAATGGCTAAATGGGGAAAAATGTCGGTAAACAGCCTGAAATGGTCTGCGAAAGATTATAGGAGTGGTGCTGTCTTTTTGGAGCAGTAGGATAGGCGGTAGGCAGGCTGGATAACCGGTGTGATTTACATCTGTTACACTAAAATATGCAAAATCTGTATCTGTTATGATGCCTTTTGCAGGCAACGGATTGACCGACGGTGACGGTCTCCACGGCAGGCAGTATAATTGCACGCTTATTGCCAAAATCGACACGGTTATCACGGTTTTTGACACGTCTGTGAACTGGTGCCGGCACGAATGTCAAAATTCAAAATTCTTCTTTTATTTTGTCTTAGACATTTTTCTTTAAACTGACTCTTATGAAAAGATACGGGGGCGCAGTCCTGCTGCTGCTCTACTTTCTGCCGTTTGCCTGTTTTGCGCAGGACCAACCTGACAAGGTATCGGATATTGCCGGCCTGCCTTCCAGATTCTTTAGCCGGATACAAAGCAAGATAGCCAGCCTCGACGATCAGCTTACGCGTCAGACGGAAAAGTATCTGCAAAAGATGACCAGGCGGGAAGAACGGCTGCGAAAAAAATTATTCAAAGTCGACTCCAATGCGGCAAAGAGCCTGTTTGCGGGTTCGGCGGAGAAGTATGCCGCGCTTTCAGGAAAGCTGACCAGCGACACAGGCAGCAGCGGCAGCCTGCATCTCAACGGCGAATACCAGGCGTATACGGATTCGTTGCAAGGCATACTCAAATTCGCGGGAGACAACCCCAAGGCCCTGGCTTCACTCAAGCAACTACAAGCCCTGCAGGAAAAAATGCTGGATGCGGATCAGGTCAAAGAGTATGTCCGCGAAAGGAAACAGCAGATCTCTCAATACATACAGCAGCATACGGACCTTAAAGGACTTCTGGGTAAGGATTATCAAGGCCTTAATCAGGATGCCTACTATTATTCGCAGCAGGTGCGGGAGTATAAAGAGATGCTGAATGACCCGGATAAGCTGACGAAACAAGCGTTGGTGCTGCTGGGTAAACTGCCTGCTTTCCAGGCTTTTATGAAAGAGAACTCTCAGTTGGCGGGATTATTCAACCTGCCTTCCGATTATGGAAACCCGGCGACCCTGGCAGGATTGCAGACCCGTGACCAGGTGGCGCGCCTGATCAACCAGCAGGTGGCGGCAGGCGGCGCAGGGGGACAAGCTGCCCTGCAGTCCAATCTTCAATCGGCCCAGTCACAGCTGGACGGATATAAAGACAAGCTGAGCAAGCTGGGTACCGGCAGCGGGGACATCGACATGCCGGATTTCAAACCCAATGATCAAAAAACAAAAAGCTTCTGGCGGAGACTTGAATACGGGACAAATTTTCAGACCACCCGTAACAACTACTATTTTCCTACCGTGTCCGATTTTGGCCTCTCTGTTGGCTATAAGCTTACCGACCGCAGCACCGTCGGTGTCGGCGCCAGCTACAAGCTGGGGTGGGGCAATGGGATCCAGCATATCGCTTTTTCCAGTCAGGGTGCGGGGTTGAGGTCCTTTGTGGATATAAAGGTCAAAGGCAGCTTCTCAGCTTCCGGCGGACTGGAACTGAATCATACAACGCCTTTCAGCAACTATCAGCAATTAAGACACTGGACCGACTGGACGAAGAGCGGTCTTATCGGCATCACCAAGACGGTGTCCATGAAGAGCCGCATGTTCAAGAAGACCAAGGTGCAACTGTTGTGGGACTTCCTCAGCTATCAGCAGGTGCCGAGGGCGCAGGCGGTGATCTTCCGGATCGGGTATGACTGGCGCTAGGTGGAACTATTTTGCAACTTAATATAATACGCAATACCGGAAAATGAGAAAGCTCCTTCTGGCGGCCATGCTATTGCCTATCGGCGCCGCCCACGCCCAGACCTCGTATCAAAGCGACAAGATCGTCCCTCCTTCTCCTACCTCGGCTTCTCTTGGCAGGTACGGCAACGTAGACATCAGCCCTTACAACGGATCACCCAATATTTCGGTGCCTATCTATACCATAAAGACGACGAGCCATTCGCTGGACCTTTCCCTGCGATATGATGCCGGCGGTACGAAGGCGTTACAGGATGCTTCCTGGGTCGGTCTGGGCTGGACGCTGGAGGCGGGAGGTGTGATCACCAGGATCGTCAGGGGAGAGGACGATTTTATCGGGCATGGATATTATTATGCGGCCAGCCTTCCGCCCAACAACCCAGACAATACCTGGCAGGATAATCCCAACCGCCAGAACGATATCAACTACTTCAACAGCGCCCGGAATCAACAAATGGATATCGAGCCGGATATATTCAGCTATAATTTCAACGGCTACAACGGACGCCTGGTCCTGGGCAAGAGTGCCGACGGCGCGCCCATATTCATGGATGAGCGGAACAACCTTAAAATAGAATATGTGTCCGGCGCCTGGAAGATCACGAACCCGGAAGGATACCGGTACTATTTTTCCACGACGGAACAGACCCAGGGTTATGATTACCAATCATCCATCGAGCTGACGAACATGACGGGCGTCGGGGGATTGAGCTTTGATGTAAATACAAACCCCATTACAGCCTGGTACCTGGACAGCATCGTGGCGCCGTCTTCCGAGAAGGTGGCCTTCACCTATGGGCTTGGGAAAAGCCTCAGCCTGATAAATAGATCCGAACAGGTGACACAGATGGTATCCTATCAGATGTCATGCCCTACTCCTCCTGAAGGTTTCAACTCGCAGTATCATATTTATATGGCCGACAGACAGGCCATACGGGATGTATACCTGAAAAAGATCAGCTTTATCAACGGTTCGGTGGAGTTCAATCCCTCCCTTCGGAGCGATATGGAATACATCAATAGCGCGGATACGCTGTGGAAACCTTCGAAGCTTGATAATATCGTCATTAAGAATGCCGCGGGGACGGAGGTCAAGCGTTATACTTTCTTCTATACCTATTTCAACCAAACGAATACCACGGGTAGGCTGAAGCTGGATTCTGTGAAGGAGTCCGGTGGCGGCCTGTCAAAACCGCCGTATGCCTTTACTTACATAAACCCCAACAGCCTGCCGGATAAATACACCAAATCCATCGATCACTGGGGCTTTTACAATGGCAGGGTGAACCCTACTTTACTGCCTACCACCACGATCCCTGTAGCCAATCAATCCTTTACGGGAGCGGACAGGGAACCGGACACGCTGCAGAATTATCCTATGAACGGAATGCTGTCCAATATCAAATATCCCACGGGGGGCAGCACATCCTTTGGCTATGAGCTGCATGATTATGGCAACCTGCACGGGGCCCAGCTATACAAGATCCTGAATAAATTCGCTTCAGTAAGCGCTAACCCGGATATCCATCCGGGAGGCGATGTGCCGACGGCGGATTTTTATATACATGGCTCACCTCCTGATACAAATGACAATGTGGCGGTGGTTATCCAGTGCAGCTATCAGAAGGTAAACCAGAATGTATCGGACCTGCCCAGCTTCGGGTATACCAATATGTGGAAGGTGGCGGCTGACGGCAGTCTTACGTCGGTTGCGGGATGTACCATGGCCAACTATGACCAGCCTAATCCCAGTCCTACGTTCACCAACCGGAACCTGGCGCCCGGGCATTATCGCATGTACCTGCAGTCCATATCGGGGTGGTCGACCTATATGTCCGTGTCATGGCAGGAGACGGATTCTGTCCCGCTGCTCAGGAGAAAAGGAGGCGGTGTCAGGATACAGTCTGTTACAGACCAGGACGCACAGGGCAATACGACGACAAAAACGTACCGGTACGCGAACAATGACGGCAGATCATCCGGTGTCCTTATGTCCCCTGCCAATTATGCTTATCTGTTCAGCCAGCTCGCCGGCAGCAATTCCCCGGGTACAAATCTTCCGAACGGCTGCTTTTTTACCGTGCAATTCTATGGCCTGGGCTCTTCCTCCATCTTTCCCAGCGGTCTTTCGGCCAGGACTGGGCCGGTGGGTTATTCAAAAGTGACAGAGCTGCTGGGCCCGAATGGGGAAAATGGCCGAACGGAGTATTATTATCACAATGCCGAGCCGGCGACCCCCACTGTCCCCTTTGTCTCTGTGATCGTGGACGCCATGAACGGCCAGCTGGATTCGTCCATCGTATATAATGCGCAAGGCCAGGTGGTCAAACGGACCGACCGTACCTACCAGCTAAAAGAGGACCTTACGCTCAAGGGGGTAAAGCTTTTCGTCGGTAACCCTTCGGAAGTATTCAAAGACAGCTACTTTCTGCAGTATTACGATAATAAATCCAGCTGGGTGGTGCCTGTCACCGAAAAGGAATCCTTATTCGACGGGGCGGCAAAGGTGACGACGACAAAGACCTATTACTATGATAATAGCACCCATCGTGAGCCCACCCGCATCGATGTGAGCATGAGCGATGGCCGTGTCCTGGCAACGCGATATAAACGGCCGGGTGATTATACGATCACGGGAACAGCGAATACCGACATCGCCAAAGGGATCCAGAACCTGCAGAACAACTATATCATATCTCCTGTCATCGAAGAATATGCGCAAAGGAGCAATGCGGATGGCAGCAACGCGCGAACTGTGTCCGCCGGCTTTACCTCCTATAAACCCGCAGCGCCTTACCCTGATGTCATTTACAGGAACGAGATGACGCAACCCCTGACGGATTTTGTGCCCGCGTCCATTACAGCCTCTGCCGCCGGCATGGATGCCCGGTACAAGCCTTACCTGGTGCTCGATAAGTTCGATCAGCAGGGGAATATCATCCAAAAACATGAACAGGGAGGAAAGAATTACACTTATATATGGGATTATCAGAAGGTCTACCCGATAGCGGAGGTTATCAACGCTGACTCTCCTTCCGTGGCCTACACCAGCTTTGAGGGTGACGGTCTGGGCGGGTGGACACTGACAGGAGGCAGCACTATCAGCACCAACAGCGTAATAACGGGCTCGAAGATATGTTCAGGCGGTGTTGCCAAAACGGTGCCCGCGGGGAATTATATCGTGAGCCTCTGGGCGTCGGGCAGTCCAACGGTGAATGGCCAGGCGGCCATTGC
>DASZVM010000985.1:0-4608 GCA_035547295.1 Puia sp.
ATTAAAATGCATAAAAGACCGGACTATGATTGACGAAGATCAACTTTCTTAAAAATGCAACGGGACATCGCCTGCGACAATGTCCCGCATATAATATAATGATTTGTCTCCTGAGGATATTCCGGCCTTATTTCATGACCCGGTCCTGCCAGGCCATCATGCCGCCCGTAAGATTCTTTACGTTGGAGAAACCGGCAGTTTCGAGGATATGACCTGCCTGACCGCTGCGGTTGCCGCTGCGACAGTACACAATCACCTCTTTGTCCTTCCAGTTGTCGATAGCATCCGTCTGCATGGTCTGTATCTGCCTCAACGGCAGCAATACGCCCCCGATATTGAACTCGGCGTGTTCGGAAGGTTCGCGTACATCCAGTAAGTGGAGGGATTCTCCGGCATCCAGCCTGGCTTTTACCTGCTCTACAGTGATAGCTTGCATACTTGCATCTGTTTTAAGACCGCGAATATATTACAATAATGCAACTAATATCCATTTCCGCCTGAGGTTGTCGTGGAATCCTGTCTCCGCACAGGTCTTTGCGAGCCCAGCCATATATTGACCACCTGGCCCGGATGTATGATGTTTGCGCGGCCGTCATCCGTGAACTGCTGAGGCAGCTGTTTGTAGATAAAAGCTTCCGCCGAATCCCGCACGTCGGCGTCCGGAACGACAGACCCGAAGATGAGACCCAGGGAGTCGATCCGGGATTTCGCCTGCTGATAGGTCAGACCGAACAGGTCGGGTACGATAAACCCCACTCCACCGATGCCGCTGCCCAGCACCAGCGTAATAGAGCTCCCGGCCCGGATCTGCGAGCCCGGTTTGATCGTTTCTCCTTTATACAGCTGGTCCAGGACGGAATTCTTGGCAAAGTCCGGCTTGAAGACCGTATCCTCCAGCCGGAGACCATACTGGCGCAGGATCATATCCGCATTGCGAAAGCTCATGCTCACCAGGTTGGGCATCTGGATAAATGGCGCCTCGCTCCGGTTGATCGTAAGATATACTGTACGGTTCACCTTCACCAGGTTATCCGCCTCGGGGAATTGTTTTACCACCCGTAATGGCGGTATCGTATCGCTATAGACAGAATCCTGTATCTGTACGCCAAATCCGGATCCTTCCAGCGCCTTTTTTGCATCCGCATAGGATAGCCCCGTGACGGACGGGATCTTCATCGTCTTGCCATGCTGGGTCAACAGGGCCAGCGAACCCAGGAACAGCAGCAAAAGAAGAAGCAATAGGACAATACCTGCTACTATATTTACCCAGAGAGGCTTGGTAGTGAGAAATTTGAACACGCCTTATGATTTATTTAAAAAATACGATTTGCCTACTTCTTTGCCAGCGCCTCCTCGATAAGGGCCGAATAGAATTTCTTCAGCGTCCAGCCAAAGACCTTCAGCTGCTGCGGTACAATGCTGGCCTCGCTTTGTCCGGGTACCGTATTCACCTCCAGCATAAAAGGCTCGCCTTTCGCCTCATTGTAAATAAAGTCTATCCGGATGATCCCGCTGCAGTTGAATATCTCATAGATCTTTTTAGCCGCCGTCCGGACCTTTGCCGCGATAGCTTCATCCACCCGGGCAGGAGTGGTCTCCTCGTTCAATCCCGCTGTATACTTGGCTTCAAAGTCAAAAAACTCCTTTTTGCTTTTTACCTCCGTCATCGGCAGGATAATGATCTCTCCGTTGCTCCTGAATACCCCTACCGTGAATTCCCTGCCCGTGATAAATTCCTCTATCAGCACCTGGTCATCTTCCCGGAAAGCTTTTTCTATGGCCGCCCCCAACTCTTCCGAAGCCGAATTTACCTTGGACATGCCGATGCTGGACCCTCCATTGGCCGGCTTGACAAATACCGGGAATTGCAAATGCCGTGCTATATCTTCCGGGTTCTCAAACCGTCCCTTTACGAGGTGCACCGATCTCGCCACATTGATCCCGCTAAAAGCCGCGACCCCTACTGTAAAACGTTTGTTAAAAGTTATGGCTGAAGTAGCCGCATTACAGCTTGTATAAGGAAGGTTCAGCAGGTCAAAATAGCCCTGCAGCTTACCATCCTCCCCTGGCGTCCCATGAATACCGACAAGCACCGCATCGAAGAGGATCTTCTGTCCGTCCAGCGTCAGGGAAAAATCATTCTTGTCCACGGACACCCTGGATCCATCCTTTTTCTCATAAAACCAGCCCTCCCTGGTAATGTCGATCTTATAGACAGTATATCGATCTTTATCAATATTATTTTCAATGGTGATAGCGCTTTTATAGGATATGACGGATTCGCCGGAATACCCGCCGGTGACAAAAGCTATTGTAGGCTTCATGAATAGAGAATAAATTTTCAGCAAATAAACGAAAAAACGCTGGTCTTTAGTGCCTTGGGGGGGATATAAGAAAGGTGAAGGAAACAGCGCCCTTCACCCTTTTACGACGGGAAATATCACCCGCCTATAATCATGTAGCCAGGCTACATTGGTAAACTCGTTTAAATCTCTATTAAGGTACTACTTCCAACCGTCCGAATCCAAATTTATCTTTGCGTTTTTTTCCACATCCGGCCCGGCCCTGAACACCCATCCCGGGTTATATATGCAGCCGCTCCTTCTTGGCCAGCAGTTCTTCCACCGTCTCCTTATACATCTCATCGGGCACACAGCAATCCACCGGGCAAACCGCCGCACACTGAGGCTCCTCATGAAAACCCTGACATTCAGTACACTTGTTCGGCACTATATAATAGGTATCCACACTGATGGGCGCGTTCCGCTGATTGGCATCTATCGTACTGCCGTCAAGAAGCGTAAATGAACCTTTTACACTGGTGCCATCCGTAATGGCCCATTCCACCCCGCCTTCGTAAATAGCGTTATTCGGGCATTCCGGTTCGCAGGCCCCGCAGTTGATGCATTCTTCTGTTATTTTAATAGCCATATTTTTGAAAATTAGGGGATTATTAAAGCTAATTTTGCAGTTTGAATATAATACAAAATATAGTACAAATATACAAAGTAGCGCTATGAACTTGGAACAACGGATTGATTTATTGGAAAAACTAGGTAATTATTGCTTATCCGAGGAACCCGCATGGATATCCGCTCAGCACCAGGCCCATGCCGGGAATGGCTGGTTTACTCCCGAATTTATTCACTTGGCTATCCGGCAGATAGCTACATCCTTCCTGCAAAAGGACCTCCTGACCCAATGGGCCCGCAAATATGACCTCCCCCGGGAAAACCCTTCCCCAAAGACCATCGGGCTCACCATGGCGGGGAATATACCCCTGGTGGGATTTCATGACTTCCTCAGTATCTTTATGGCGGGCCACCGGCAGGTGATAAAACCTTCCAGCCGCGATAATGTGCTCATCAGACACCTGGTCGCACACCTTGAAGCCCTTGATCCCAGGGTCTCATCCCTGGCAAGCTTCCCCGAGAGGATCAATGGCAGCGATGCCTACATCGCCACCGGGAGCAATAACTCCGCCCGCTATTTTGACTACTATTTCGGGAAATACCCTCATATCATCCGCCGCAACCGCACTTCAGTAGCCGTACTCACCGGGCAGGAAACCCGGCAGGAGCTGGACAGGCTTGCCGACGACGTATATCAATATTTTGGCCTGGGCTGCCGCAACGTCACAAAGCTGCATGTACCGGAAAAGTACGATTTCCTCTCCCTGCTGGAAGCCTTCCGCAGGTACAATTACCTCACCGACCTGTCCAAATACAAGCACAATTACGACTATCAGCTCACCCTGCTGATACTAAACAAGAAGTACTACATGACCAATGAGTCTATCCTCCTGGTGGAAGATCCTTCCCCCTTCAGCGCCCTCAGCGTGCTGAATTATGAATATTACAGACCCGGTGAGGACCCCGGTCCCTCTCTCAGCAGCCATCCCGATATCCAATGCATCGTAGGTCATGGACAAACAGGGTTCGGCATGGCCCAGCAACCCGGGCTCACCGATTATGCCGACGGAGTGGACACCATGCGATTCCTAACCGGTCTTTAATCTCCCGGCAGGCAGGCCCCGCTGCTGACGATCTTACCGTAATAACTGAACAGATGACAGCCGGCTGCTAATTTTTGGCAGGACCGGGAAATCCTTTTGTACCCGGCATTTCTTTTGTAAATTTATAGCGCAATGCTTCGTTGTTCACTGAGGCTGAGCTCATAACAAAGGCTAAACACTCTTGATCTACGAAGGTCTTAGTAAATTTTTTGTTAAACCGCTTCGTTGGTGAGACCAGATTTAAAACCTTGGCGTTATTTTGTTGTCATAGGATATATTACAAAAGACGACGTCTCAAACGAAAAAACCTATAAATAAAATTATGAAACCGCAAGGTTCACGAATTCCTCTAAAAAAGACATTAATATTATGAGTAAAGCAAAACAAGTAGTAGCTGTTATCCTGATCAGTGCTTCGACCGCTGTTGCTACCATGTGGGGCTATAATCGGGTGAATAACGGCAAGACCTATTACTATTCCCAGGATTCCGGAAAAGTGCCTGCCAACTATGCAAGGTTCTTCGATGGAGATAAAGGTAACCCCGGCCCGGCGGACTTCACCGATGCAGCCAGCGCCGCTATTCCCGCTACAGT
>DASZVM010000986.1:0-7534 GCA_035547295.1 Puia sp.
TGTGATCCTTGCCGTAGAAAGCCTGGACAGCACTATCGATGAGCAACTGATCCATTTCTCCACGGAGGCCGGCGCTCTTCTCCTGGACGGGATGGGGGACGGCGTCTGGCTGATGAACGATCCCCAAAAGATCGTTAACGACAGGGTCAGCGGACGCACTTACCTGGAGACGAAGAACAACCACCAGTTCATCAACAATACATCCTTTTCCGTTTTACAGGCTACCCGCACCCGTATATCCAAGACGGAATATATTTCCTGTCCTTCCTGCGGGCGTACTTTGTTCGACCTCCAGGAGACGACGGCCAGGATCAGGAGCGTGACCCATCATCTCAAAGGGGTAAAGATCGCTATCATGGGCTGTATCGTAAACGGCCCCGGGGAAATGGCCGATGCCGACTTTGGGTATGTAGGCAGCGGACCGGGCAAGATCACCTTGTATAAAGGCAAGGAGGTTGTCAAGCGGGGTGTCGACAGCGCCATTGCGGTGCAGGAGCTGATAAACTTATTAAAAGAGAGCGACGCCTGGATAGAGCCGGCGCCGGTGGTCAGCGAAGGGAGGGTGAGTGCATGAACCGTATCGACAGGTTGCACGCCATCCTTACACATCTCCAAAGCAAACGGCTGGTGACGGCCCAGGAGATGGCGGACCGTTTTAACATCAGCCTGCGTACGGTCTATCGTGACGTAAAGGCGCTGGATGAATCCGGTGTGCCTGTCATCGGTGAGGCCGGTACGGGCTATACCATTATGGAGGGTTACCGTCTGCCCCCCGTGATGTTCAGCCGGGAGGAGGCAAGCGCTTTGCTCCTGGGCTCCAAGCTGGCGGAAAGGTTTGCGGACGAAGCCGCTCAAAAACATTTCAGCGCGGCCTTGTATAAGATAAAGGCGGTATTGAGGGGGTCCGATAAAGATTACGTGGAAGATCTTACAGAGCATATCGCGGTGCTTACCCGCCCATCACCTGTTACCGAAATATCCCATCAATACCTCTCGTTGCTGCAACAGGCCACCGTCCAGCGAAAGGTCATCGACCTGCAGTATCATTCGTCCACCAAGGAGGAAACTACCCGCCGCCAGGTGGAACCCATCGGGTTGCTGTATTATTCCACTGCCTGGCACCTGATCGCCTGGTGCCGTTTGCGTAAAGGTTACCGGGATTTCCGGCTGAGCCGTATGCTCAAGGTGCTTCTCCTGGAGGAATTTTTTGACCATACCGTTCATCCTTCCGTACAGGAATATATACGACAGATAACTGCCGGTCATACCGTCGAGGAAGTGATCGTACGGTTTGACAAGAAGGTGGTAAAATATTTGCGGGAAGAGAAATATCTCAACGGATTTGTATCCGAGGAAGACCTGGGAGACACCATGCGCATGAAATTCATGACCTCTTCCGTACATTATTTCGGTCACTGGCTTCTTACCTACACAGACTGCGCCATAGTGGAATCTCCATCCGCTTTACAAGGGCTTATGAAAGAGCTGTCGGAAAGATTAATGGCCCGGCATGGCAGCTACTGACATAAGGCTGTCACTCCCCGGACGTTCTTTTGTAAACACCGATGATTATCATTACTAAAACCTTTTTTATGAGCCTCATCGTTAAAAAATGTAAGAAAAAGACCTGTGCGGTGTTCATCTTTGACGGATTTGCCGACCAGGAGATAGCCCTTACGATGGCCTGGCTGGGTGGCAGCGGCAGCGATTTTGCCATCGAGACCTTTTCGACCCATGGTCAGCCGGTGTCTTCCATGAGCGGGATGAAGGTGATGCCACATACCAGCCTGAAAATGATGGACCCGGATGATTTCGACCTGCTTTTGCTGCCGGGAGGGGACAAATGGAAGGAGGGGGATAACCTGGAGATATTCCCCCTGATACAGGCTACCACCGGGAAAAGGCCTATCGCCGCTATTTGCGGGGCTACCCTGGCCCTGGCTGACCTGGGGCTGCTGGACCATGTCCCCCATACCAGCAATTTCCCCGGTTTTTTAAAGCACTATTGCCCGGATTACACCGGGGAGCATCTCTATCAGATGATGCCCTGCGTCAATACAGGGGATATTATCACCGCCAATGGAGTGGCTGTAATAGAATTTGCTTATGAGATCCTCCGGACCTTCGGGGTCTTTGATGACCAAAAAGCGCAGGAATGGAAGGAGCTGTATCTCAGCAGCGGAGAAGTTATGTCGTTTTTTGAGTAGGAGAGCCTATATTGCGGTATTATACCGTTGATATGATGAATTTTTCTATCCGTCATGTAGAAGAGAATGGTTTGCGCCTGGTGATCCTCAGGGAGGGAGCTACGGCGACTGAAGTGGCCCTCCTGCCCGATCATGGAGCTTCCCTGCATGCTTTTAAGGTCCCTCTGGCGGGCGATCTGTTCAATGTGATCGATGGTTATCGAGACCTGGCCCGGCTGGAGAAAGAATTGGGGCAGTCTTATAAAAGCTCCAAGCTTTCACCCTTTCCCTGCCGGATCCGGGATGGTAAATACGAATTCGAAGGCAAACAATACCGGTTCAGCAAGCTCTTTAATGACGGTAATGCCATTCATGGGTTACTGGCTGATAAGCCCTTTATCGTCCTGGAGGAGGACATCAGCGAGGTTTCCGCTGCGCTTTCCATGGAGTATCATTATGATAAGGAAGATGATGGTTATCCCTTTGACTATGCCTGCGGCGTCCGATACATCCTTCACCCCAATAGTCTGCTGGAAGTGGTGACGACGGTGACCAATCTGGACGACCGGGTCATTCCGGTCGCCGACGGATGGCATCCTTATTTTCAACTGGGAGGCAAGGCAAATGACTGGCAGGTACAATTCCATGCATCGGCTATCGTGGAATTCGACCAGCGGCTCATTCCTACAGGTAAACTGCTGCAATATAATGTATTCGATGCGCCACGGTCCCTGGGAGATACTTTCCTGGATAATTGTTTTGTAGTAAAACAGGAGCTTGTAAGCCCGGCCTGTGAGCTCTTTAACTCGGCCAATGGGCTGCGGGTCTCATTTTTCCCGGATACCAGCTATCCTTATCTTCAGATCTATACCCCTCCCACCCGGCAGAGCATTGCCGTGGAGAATCTCAGCGGAGCACCGGATTGTTTTAATAATAAAATGGGTCTCACCTTGCTGCAGCCCGGACATTCACAAATATTTACGGCCCGGTACAGGGTCAGCGTCGGGTAAAAATATAAATTGCCAAAAAATATAATAATGAAGTTCCTCAAGTACCTTTTCCCCTTATCCTTTATAGTGTTGTTAGCCGGATGTCTTGACATCGACGAGAAAGTAAATATAAAGAAGGATGGCAGTGGTCAGATGGCCATGGATATGGATATGAGCCAGATGGTGGAGATGCTGCAAACCTATATGGGGAAGGAAGAGCTGGCCAGGAAAGGGATGGATAAGATGGACACGACCCTTTTTATGAAGGACCTGGTGGACACGGTCAAATCCCTCAGCCCCGAAAAGAAGGCTGCTTTGCGCGATGGTACGGTGCATATAAAAATGGATCTCGATCAAAAGGTCTTCAAGACCCATATGCAATTCCCTTTCACCAGCTATAGCCAGCTGCAGACTTTATACAGGGCCATGAGCGATGGCTCGCTGGGAAGCACCAATCTCCTCGGCGGATTGGGTGGACAGGATTCGATGGGTGGCGGAGCCCCTGATATCAACCAGTTCAACGGCATTTATGATTTTACGGCAAAGGATGGGGCTATGAGCAAGAAGCTGAATATGGATAAGTGGAAGGCCCTGACAAACGATCCCCAACTGGCCCAGATGAAACAGGCCAGCCAGATGGGAGTAGAGATATTGTACACTACGACGATCACCTTACCCCGCCCGGTGAAAAAGGTAGACAATACGCTGGCCAAGCTGTCGGACGATAAAAAAACGGTGATGATCAGGTACAATTTAGCAGATGTGTTCGAGCATCCCGAGCAGTTTGGGTACAGCATCGAATATTGACGATAAATCACCGGCATGAGCTAACTTTGATCCCCCATGATAAAAACAGACTTTCTGGTCATCGGCTCTGGTATAGCTGGCTTGAGCTATGCATTAAAAGTTGCTCAGGACCATCCCGACAAAAAGATCCTTGTCATTACAAAAACAAGGGCGGACGAGACCAATACGAAATACGCACAGGGAGGCATAGCCGGTGTGACGGACCTGGAGAACGACAGCTTTGACAAGCACATACAGGATACACTGATCGCGGGGGATGGTCTTTGCAATCCTCATACAGTGGAAATAGTCGTAAAGGAAGGCCCCGAGCGTATACAGGAGATCATCGACTGGGGGACCCGGTTTGACAAAGATCCGGACGGAGAGTTCAAGCTGGGAAGAGAGGGCGGACATTCCGAGTTCCGCATCCTGCATCATAAGGATGTCACGGGGAAGGAGATCGAACGGGCGCTGCTGGAGACGGTGGGCAAAAAGTCAAATATCACAATCATCAAACATTGGTTCGTCCTGGACCTGATCACCCAGCACCATCTTGGATATCTTGTTACGAAGTCCACGCCTGACATCCAGTGCTACGGCGTATATGCGCTGGATCAGCATACCAATAAGATCGTAAAGATATTATCACGCATCACATTACTGGCCACAGGTGGGAACGGCCAGGCTTACCGCACCACCACCAATCCAAAGATCGCAACGGGTGACGGCGTGGCGATGGTCTATCGTGCCAAAGGCCGTATAGAGAATATGGAATTCATCCAGTTCCATCCCACCGCTTTGTATGAGCCGGGCGTCAGTCCTTCTTTCCTTATCACGGAAGCTGTCAGGGGAGACGGGGGTATCCTGCGGAATAACCAGGGACAGGCGTTTATGGAAAATTATGATCCGCGGAAAGACCTGGCGCCCCGCGACATTGTGGCAAGGGCCCTCGACAGCGAGATGAAGAAGGCGGGTACGGAGCATGTATATCTTGACTGCCGTCATATGGACCAGGAGCAATTCGTAGAACATTTTCCCAATATCTACGAAAAATGCAGGTCCATCGGCATCGACGTTGCGGAAAATATGATCCCGGTAGCTCCGGCAGCGCATTACAGCTGTGGGGGTATTAAAGTGGACGAATGGGGCCGTACTTCCATCGGTAACCTGTATGCCTGCGGAGAATGCTCCTCCACGGGGCTTCATGGGTCCAACCGCCTGGCCAGCAACTCCCTGCTGGAAGCGTTGGTATTCGCCCACCGTTGTTACCTGGACTCGGTGCAAAAAGTGGAAAGCATTCAGTATAAAGAGGACATTCCTGACTGGAATGCGGAAGGAACAACCGAACCGCGGGAAATGATCCTTATTACGCAAAGTCTGAAGGAGCTGCAGCTCCTGATGAGCGATTATGTGGGTATCGTCCGGACCAACATGCGTCTTCAGCGGGCCATGAAAAGACTTGACCTGCTGCATGAAGAGATAGAATCGCTGTATGAGACCACCGCGGTATCACCCCAATTATGTGAGGTCAGGAACCTGATCACGGTAGGTTATCTTATCGTTAAGGAAGCGTCCTTCCGGAAGGAGAGCCGGGGTCTTCATTACAATACGGACTACCCGGAGAAGAGCAGCCTGGTACAGAATATTGTGCTGTGAGTTATATTTGACCTTATGAATATGGGGACCGCTTCTATTTCCAAAGCCATGATCTTCGCTGCCGGACTGGGCACGCGTTTTAAGCCATGGACCGACCGTCATCCCAAGGCGCTGGCCCTGGTGAACGGCAAAAGTCTTTTACAACGGAATATTGAATACCTGCAACGATACGGGATCGATGATATCATCGTAAATGTGCATCATTTTGCGGATCAGATCGTCCATGCGCTGGATAAGAACAAGGGTTGGGGCAGCAGGATCACCATCAGCGATGAGACGGATATGGTATTGGAGACGGGCGGAGGGTTAAAGAAAGCGATGCGTTGGCTGAAGGATGCCCCTTTTGCCGCGATGAATGTGGACATATTGACGGACCTCGACCTGGGGTCCATGATCCGGGCTCATTTTCAACATGGTCCTTTGGCTACCCTGGCGGTGACAGACAGGGAGACCTCCCGGTATTTCCTGTTCGATGCGGACAGCCGGCTGCTGGGCTGGAGAAATGTAAAGACGGGGCAGGAAAGGTGGGCGGGCGCTGTGCCTCCGAGGGCAATAGTTATGCAGAAAGCCTTTAGTGGTGTTCACGTTATCGACCCTGCGCTTTTCCCGTTGATGAAGCAAGAGGGTAAATTCTCCATGGTGGATGTCTACCTGGACGTGGCGGCGGGGCACCCGGTGCGGGGCTTTGATCACAGCGGGTCCCGGCTGATAGATGTAGGCAAACCGGAGTCCGTGGCACAGGCTGAAAAACTATTCATATGAGAAAATTTTTTTTGATGGTCTGTCTGGCAGGTCCGATCCTGGCTCTGCCGCAGGTGCGACTGCCGGGCGCAGACACAGGGGCCAGGGTCTTGTTGCCCAACGGCTGGAGTCTCACGCCGGCCGGACGCAGCCTTACATTGGGAGACCTTCCGTTGAATATCGCTGTAGCACCCACCGGGCGCTGGGTAGCAGTCACTAATAATGGTCAAAGCACCCAAACACTGCAGCTTATAGATGCTAAGGCGGAAAAAGTGGTTGACAGCGTGGTCATCCGGCGGAGCTGGCTGGGTTTAAAATTCAGCAGCAACGGCAGATACTTGTATGCTTCGGGCGGCAACGACAACTGTATCTGGAAGTATCAGGTAGGAGCTGAAAGTCATCGGCTGCTGCTGACCGACAGCTTTTTCCTGGGAAAGCGGTGGCCGGAAAAGATCTCTCCGGCAGGGTTTGACATCGATGACCGGCGGCATTTGCTGTACGTCGTAACAAGGGAGAACAACTCCCTGTATATCGTCGATCTTGCTTCCAAAGCTATCATAAAAAAGCTTGAGCTCGGTGGGGAAGGATATACCTGTAAACTTTCCGGCAACAGGAAAGAGCTTTATATCACCTGCTGGGGCTGTGACAAGGTATTGATCTTCGACACGGAACGAAGGGCCTTTTCGGGGGAGATACCAGTGGGTGATAATCCAAACGACCTTTGTCCCACCCGTAACGGACGCTGGCTGTTTGTGGCCAATGCGAATGACAATTCCGTGTCCGTCATCGATCTACGCCGGCGGAAAGCAATTGAAACCCTAAATGCGGCCCTGTATGCGGATGCGCCTCCGGGATCTACGACAAATGCGCTGGCGCTCAGCGCGGATGAAAAGACGCTGTATGTTGCCAATGCGGATAATAATTGTCTGGCGGTATTCGATGTCCGCGAGCCGGGTGAAGGTAAATCCAGGGGCTTTATTCCCGTGGGCTGGTATCCTACGGCTGTCAGAACGATCGGGAAGAATATATGGGTGGCAAATGGGAAAGGGTTTTCGTCCATGGCCAATCCGGACGGGCCCAGTCCCGTCAGCAGAAGGGAAGAGGTCAACTATCAGAAGGGTGATCTGAAAAGATCGAAGACGGTACAATATATAGCGGGATTGTTCAAGGGCGCCA
>DASZVM010000987.1:0-2843 GCA_035547295.1 Puia sp.
AAAGGCACAGTTTCGACGTGCTGCTGCTAAAGCTCCTGATCGTCCCCTGCTGGATCAATCCGTTCTTCCATCTTATCTACCGCGAAATACGGGCCGTGCATGAATTCCTCGCAGACGACGACGCCGTGTCCGAAGGCGACAGATACCGGTATGCCGAATCCCTGGTCTGGCAATCGGTGCATACGCCTCCCGCCACCCTGCTGCATTCATTTTTTCAGTCACCCATAAAACGTCGTATTATTATGATCACCCAATTAAAGAACACCCGCACCACCCTCCCCGGCAGGGCAATGATCCTCCCGTTGCTGTTTCTCCTGTTCTGCGCTTTCGGCACAAAACATGCCCCCTCCCGCATCGCTACGGCGGCTCAACCGCTGACGGTTGTCATCGATGCGGGACATGGAGGCATCGATCCCGGCGCCATCAATAAAGATGGAGTACAGGAAAAGAATATCAACCTGTCCATCGCCGAAAAAATAAAAGGCCTCGCCGGAGAATACAATGTACGCGTCCTGATGACCCGGGAAAGCGACGAGCTGGCGGGTGGCAAACCCACAAAAAAGGAATCCCTGGAATACCGGGCCCAAATGGCCAATGACAACAAAGCCGATGTCTTCCTCTCTATCCACACGGATATGGACGCTTCGCCGTATGTAAAAGGGTTCAATATTTTTGTCTCGGGGCAAAATGCCCATTACGCCCAATGCGTACAGCTCGGCTCAGCCCTTATAGAGAATTTAAAAAAGAGCTATCCCACCGAAACCGCCCTCAAAAAAAGGGAACAGCACATCTACGTCCTCGGCAATACCAATATGCCCGCGGTGCTGCTGGAGTGCGGCAACATGGACAATGAAAAGGACCTGTCATTTATCAGAAATGAAGAAAACCAGGAAAAAATAGCAAGGGCCATATTGAAAGGTATCCGCACCTACGCTGCCGGTGCTAAATAGCGGGCCACACCCGGTCTAATAAATAATCTCCTCGCCGTTGACTTTGAGCAAAAGACTCTTCTTGTCGGCCGCTTCCACGCGGCCGATGATCTTTCCTTCAATACCCAGCTGTCCTCCCGTCCGGATCATACGGTCCGCGGCAGCCGCATCCGTAAAGACCTCCAGGCGATGCCCCATATTGAATACCTGGTACATCTCCCGTTGATCAGAGCCGGAAGCCTGTTTGATAAGCTGGAAGATCAATGGCGCTTCGAAAAGATCATCCTTGATCACCTTAAAATTACCCGGCAGATATTTCATGCATTTGGTCTGCCCGCCGCCGCTGCAATGGATCAGCCCATGTATCCTGTCAAACTGCTCTGTCAGCAGCAGCTTTAGCAAAGGGGCATACGTACGGGTAGGGCTCAGCAGCAGATGGCCGATGTCCGTTGCGGCAGACGTTCCGGGAATATTGACGGAGTCAGTCACCAGGTGCGGACCGATATATACGACGTGTTCGTCCAGCGTGGTATCATAAGACTCATGAAAACGGGCCCCGTACGTTTTATGCAGCACATCGTGCCGGGCGCTGGTAAGCCCATTGCTCCCGATGCCGCTGTTATACGCGGTCTCATATGTCGCCTGCCCATAGCTTGCAAAACCCACGATCACATCCCCTGCAGCTATCTTATCATTGGTCACCAGCTTGTCCTTTGGCCAGCGGGCAGCCATGGTGCCGTTTACCGCAATGGTCCTCACTACGTCTCCCACATCCGCCGTCTCACCCCCCAGGTACCGGACCCCTACCCCAAACTTCATCAGCTCATCAAAAAACTCCTGCGACCCATTGATGATGGCCTCCAGCACCTCTCCGGGTATATTCTTCTTGTTGCGGTCGATCGTGGAAGAAAAAAGGAAATTGTCATGGATGCCTACGCACAGCAGATCGTCCAGGTTCATGGCAATCGCATCCCGGGCGATACCTTTCCAGACAGACAGATCTCCCGTCTCTTTCCAGTACAGGTAGGCCAGGATACTCTTGGTTCCGGCGCCATCCGCATGCATGAGATTGACCCAGGCTTCATCCCCACCCAGGTAGTCGGGGTAGATCTTACAAAAAGCGTTCGGATAAAGCCCCTTGTCCAGCTTTTCAGTTGCCTGATGGACTTCTTCCTTCTGGGCAGAAACACCACGTTGAGCGTACAATGACATAGTGCGGCGAAGGTAACGATAAATCCTATAGATTTGCACCCGTCCAAACTACAAAACCACCGGCTTTTCAAGATGCACATATATAGAGATATCGATCACCTTCCTGCTTTTCGCCGCGCCGTCGTCACCATCGGCACTTTCGACGGCGTGCATACGGGGCATCAACAGATACTGGAACAGCTGCGGCAGGAAGCAGCCCGCATCGATGGCGAGACGGTGATCATTACCTTCCATCCCCATCCACGCAAGATCGTCAGGGGAGCAGCCGCGGATATCCGGCTCCTCAATACCCTTGAGGAAAAGATCGGGCTCCTGTCCGGGAAAGGCATCGACCACCTGGTCATCGTCCCGTTTACCGAAGCTTTCTCACAACTGACAGCCGAACAATACGTACAGGAATTTCTCCTGGGGAAATTCCATCCCCATACGATCATCATCGGCTACGATCACCAGTTCGGCAAGGGACGGGCGGGCGATTACCATCTCCTGGAAGACTTCAGCCGCCGGGAAGGTTTCCAGCTACAGGAGATCCCGGTACACCTGCTGAACGAGATATCCGTCAGTTCCACCCGGATACGGGAAGCCATCGTCAGGGCAGACCTGGACACGGCCAACAGGCTGCTGGGCTACGATTTCTTTTTTACAGGCCTTGTGGTGGACGGCAACAAGCTGGGCCGCACCCTCGGCTATCCCACCGCCAAC
>DASZVM010000988.1:0-2822 GCA_035547295.1 Puia sp.
GACAGGAGTATCCAAAACAGTCCTGACCGCATAATAAATAAGGATGACGACCAGGAAATCCCCTCCATAAGGACGGATGATGGGGTCGTTCATATAGGCGCCGATGAATATCTCCACTCCCAAAACGAGGAGTGTAAGTAAAAAATAGCGGGTACTGAACCGGATTTTCATAATGAAAAGTACTTTGAAATACAAAGTTGCATGAAAATTTCCGTTTTTGCAAGAGAATATATCTCTATTTTGAAGGACCGTATCCGTAGATGTTCCGCCAGTTGTACGTCACGGTGGGATCGAGCTCGCTAACGCCGTCATCCACATGCAATAAGGAGGGATCTACCATCAATTTATGCTGTTGTAGGGCCATATTGTTATAATGATAGTTGGCGCCATCCCTTTCCAGGCCGGCCCTGTCCTTATTCAGCCGGCGGAGCATTTGCCCGGGCGTACGCATGGGATAGTGCCGGAGATTGAACAGACAGGGGACCTTACTGCCTTCGATGGGGTTGTGATTGAACAGCCTGATATTTGTTTTGACGGCCCGCCAGCTCCTGATACGGGGGGCGCAGTCAGGAAAGAGACAGTAGTGTCTGATACGCGCCACGGGCGAAGGGATGGCTGGATCGTCTTTCTCCGTTAACCAGAAATTGAAATTATTGAACTGGATATAATCGTAGCCTTGTTCATAGACTTTTGTGATCCAGTCTTTATAGCTCATCGATCTGTCCGCGCCTTCCGGCAGCTCGTCCTGGTCGGGCCAGGAGATCCAATCGTACCGGTGGATGTACTCTTTCATAAGATGCCGTGACATGCTTTGGTACAGCTGATAAAAATCAAACGACCGGGGGATCAGCCGGCGCTCCGTAAAGTGTCCCTCATATTTATCCAATATGCCGGCGGTCCCATCATCCGAGCCATGGTCCCAAACGATCAGGTGATGATCGTTGTCCAGGAGGTGACGGATGGCATCTTCAAGTATGTCCGCGTCATTATAGCATAGTAAAACGCCGAGGAGCTTGAGTCTGGTCATAAATGACCTTTCTCAAATACCCTGCCTGTTTAATTACAAACACATATTATCTGGTACAGGTCATTTTTTCGGATTTCACTGCCGGCTCACCCGCACCTTGATCCTTCCCACCGGGTAAAAGTTTTCCTTTGCAGCGCCGTCAGGTAGATCCAGTATTCGTCCCTGCCTGCGGGTATCAGGCTTTGCGGGGTGCGTATGTGCTTCGTCCAGGCCGGAAGGGGGATCGTCAGGAAGGCATGGTCCCAGCGCAATCCGCCCGGGCTCCATGCATAGCCTATACGATTGTTGTGCCGCAGGTCCGTGAGGTCATCATATACAACCAGGTAAGTTCCATCCGCCAACCGCTGCACTACAGGGTTCTCCGCCAGCAAAAACACAGGAGGGTCCATGATCCTCCGCCATTGTCCTTCCAGGCTGTCTGCTTCTGCGAGCCCGACATCCCAATAGGAGGCGGCATCGCTGCTGCCATAAAAAGCCCTCCACTTTTCTCCCACTTTGAAAGGAAAGAAAGAGTCGGTGCCCTGGATGCCTTCCCAATCATTTTTTGGGGCATCTTTACAAGAAATAACAGTCCCTGGAACATCTGTATATGGGCCGTCCAGGCCCATACGACCTTTTTTTTCAGATACGGCCCTGAACACCTGACCGTTGGAAGTGCCGTTGAGGGTATAGCCCACATAAAAGAGGTTCCACCGGTCTTCATGCTCATTGTATGCAGGCATGGGTGACCAGATGCCGTATCTCGGGTTCAGCGAGTCGTCCGACACCTCCCTCATAGCCATTCCGGATACCTGCGGAACCCGGATGCCCCGGACCTATAAGCGCAGAATCGCTGCATTCAAGAAGGGTTAGTTAAAGTTGGGCCGATGCGTGCGTTACCGTTATGGTCAGCAAAAGGAGCAATACAGGGCGTATGAGCACGGCGCAAAATACAATAAATAGGAATTCGCCGTCCCTAGCTCAGCTTTTCCGTAAAAAAATCGATGGTCCTTTTCCAGGCCAGCTCAGCGGCCGTCTTGTCATAACGGGGTGTTGTATCGTTGTGGAACCCATGGTTCACGCCCGGATAAATATAGGCCTTGTATTCTTTTTTATTCTCCTTCAAAGCATCCTCATATGCCGGCCACCCCTCGTTGACATGGGTGTCCAGTCCGGCATAGTGCAGCAGCAACGGCGCTTTTATCTGTGGCACCAGCTCTTTGGCTGGCTGGGAACCATAGAAGGGTACGACAGCGGAAAGATCGGGTATCCGGACCGCCATCATATTGACCACCCAGCCGCCAAAACAAAACCCAACCGCGCCTATTTTCCCATTGCAGGCGGGATGGTTTTTCAGGTATCCATAGGCCGCTATAAAATCTTCCAGCATTTCATTTTTATCTCTTTTGCTCTGCAGTTCGCGGCCTTTGTCATCATTACCCGGATACCCGCCTAAAGGCGTCAAGGCATCGGGAGCTATAGAGATAAATCCAGCCAAAGCCGCCCGTCTGCCGACATCTTCGATGTATGGGTTTAAACCACGGTTCTCATGCACAACGACGATGCCTCCCAGCTTCTTCTTTGCATCGACAGGCTGCGATAGCAATGCCTTGATCGTTCCACCCCCTTTTTCGGAGGTATAGGTGACATATTCCGACTTCAACCGCGGATCATCAGGTTTTACCTGAAGGGTATTCTGATAATCCGGCATCAGAAAGCTCATCAGCGCGGGTACCGTCATGCTGCCTGCCGCATAAGCGGAGAGCTTTTCCATAAAATCACGTCTGCTGAGCCTGTTGTGGGCGTAGTCATCATA
>DASZVM010000989.1:0-8404 GCA_035547295.1 Puia sp.
ATAAACGCCTGTATTATATGTCCGATAAAGAAAAACTTCGGCTGGATAAATATCTTTGGTCCATCCGGCTGTTCAAGACCCGGAGCGAGGCAACCGAAGCTTGCGGGAAAGGAAAGATAAAATACAATGGGGACACTGCCAAGGCTTCCAAGACCGTGAGCGTGGGGGATGAATACGAGGTAAAGACGGAAAATAAACGCTGGCGCATCAAGGTTACAGACCTGCTGGATCACCGGGTGCAATACACGCAAGCTATCAATTACTACATCGATATAACCCCTGCCGAGGAGATCGAAAGGCTGCAGTTCCAGGCGGCCAGCTTCAATACGGGGAAAAGGCAAAGCAAGATCGGGCGCCCCACAAAAAAACAGCGCAGGGAGCTGGATGATTTTCTGGAGGACTGAGGGATCATGTACCCTTATGAAGCCCTTTCAATTCAATAGCGATGGCTATTTCCACATTCTTTTCAAGAATATTTATCCTGCGGATGATGGATTTGAGCCCGGCCACGAAATGGTCCAGGTCCTGTTCATTATCGAGACCGGAAACATTCAATCTCAGCCTGGCGGCATATGAATGCCGGTCCTTGAGCTCTATTTCCGTCTGCAGGTGCTCGCTGCCGAGAAGATCGGTGATCTCGAGAAAATAGTCTTCGATCAATTCCTTCCGAAGGTTTTCTTCAGGGTTGTCGTTCATGGTGTTGTAGAGTTGGTACCCATAAAAACAATAAATTATTCAAAAAGTACTAGCCGGATACGATAATTACGGTACATGGAAACACTTACGGATAACAAATAGGGGGAAATCACCCGTGAAAAACACCTTTTTCAAAATTGTGCTAATAGTTTTCCCCCCTGCACTGTGATTGCAGCCTTATAAAGTATTTTTAGGACTGATTGAATGTAAACCTTATTCTATTTCGATGAAAAAACGTATTGCCGTAAGTGCTATTATCGCACTACTTGTACTGCTTTTCGTGTACACGGCTGCCAGCAAACTGCTGGACCTGGAGACATTCCGTGGAAATATGTATAACCAGCGTGTCCCCCATTGGCTGGGCACACTCCTCATTTGGGGTCTTCCTCCGGCGGAAATTGCCGTAGCCGGCTGTCTGTTATTCCCCCGAACCCAACGCATGGGTCTTTACCTTTCGCTGGCCTTGCTATTCATTTATACCATCTACATCGCCGCGATACTATTACACTTTTTCAACAGAATACCCTGCTCCTGCGGTGGCATCCTCCGTCATATGAGCTGGCAGCAGCATTTCTGGTTTAACCTTACCTTCATCGTTCTCACCTCTTTGGCCCTCGCACTCGACAAAAAAAGCCCGCCTCTGTCAAATCACTCATTTATTCATCACCATTAAACCTTTCATTTATGCGACAGATCAAGTGGAAATTGCTCATCGTCGCCCTGTTGGGCGTCGCTCTGGCTTATGCCGGCAGACCGGCTCATTTTGTCAACTATCACCGTTATTCGTGGGCGCGTACCACGCAGGACGGCAAGTATTACACCGGCATGGATCTCACGTGGTATGGATGGACCAAGGGTATCGATTATGACTGCGTATCCCCGTATATCATCTGTACCTTCCAGGCCGACCCTATGAAGATCCATTCGGACGCTACGGGCAACTGGTTCTATATTTCCGATGTTCCCAAGGCAGGTATTGACAATACAGGCATGTTCCTGCCCATGGATTATTGACCGTGGTCCCTTCACCGGGGGTTTTGCTCAATGCCGCTCAACCGTATCTCTTCCTTAGGGATGGGGTACGTATAGCGCGGGTCTTCCGGTAATAGCGTGTATTCGCTGTCATTCAATATCCTTCGCAGGGTATCCCTTAAAAAATAAGGTCCCTGGTTTAGTCGTCGGAGGTCCGCCCAGCGTAACTCACGGAAGAGGGTCTCTTTTCTTCTTTCAGACAATATCATTGCCAGCGCTTCATCCGCTGTCGAGGCTGTATAAGGTTGAAAAGTACCCGTCTTCCAACGCCGGGATAACAAAGCGTTCAGATCGGATAAGGCTTCGCCCACCATACCCATCCTTGCATAACATTCCGCCCGTGTGAGATAAACCTCGTCCGTGGCCAGACCGCTAAAAAGATATGCCTTCCCCGTATACTGCCCCCTGAAATAATGCCCTGTTCCGGAAGACGCGACTTTAAAGAAAACGGTCTTTCGAAGGTCATTGTCCGCATATGACTTATATAGCGTGGTATCCACTTCCGAGGAGGTACTGTATTGCGCCTTGAAATTTACAGCCGAGCACTGATAAAGGACTTCGTCATTGCCTCCCGGAGGAAAGGGTCGCGTGGCGCCCGCATTCACCGTATCGTAAGAGGCCAGCTTGTCGTAGTAATGCAGGCTGCTGTCTGCATAGATCTTAGCGCTGTCATATTCCTGCATGCTGAGGAAAGCTCTCGACAACAATGCAAAGGCGGCGGGTTTACAAGGTCTGTTCCTGTTAAAGAGCTGGACCTGCGCGGGCAACAGTGCGGCGGCCTTTCTTGCATCGTCCAGTATCCTGTCATACACCTGACGGACGGTTGAGCGGCCCACCTGCTGATGTGCGTCGGATGTCAGCTTTAGCAATATGCCCATATCATTGTCCTTCGAACCTGCACGGTATGGCTGACCAAAGGTCTCTTCCAAAGCATAGAATTGAAAGGCCCGTGTAAAAAGGGCAGCGCCTTTCACGGCGTTATATTCTGTCAGCGAGGCGGAGTCATGCACTGCCACGCCGGGTAATCCGTCCAGCACTACATTGCAGTAATAGATGGCCTGATAAGGCGCACTCCAGGGAAAGGCGGGCTCATTACCATAGACATCCGCCTGCCAGATATACGCATTATGCGCGATAAGGTCCGTGCCCGTCCAGGCGGCATAGGACATCATATAGTCGTCGGAGCCCAGTTGGCCAAGACCAGGTGTGCTGTTGTCCGTTATCAGATCATTGTCCATCAGCGCGCGGTAGTCCTGCACCGTTTGGGGGATGGATAACGCCGGGTTGGGGTCTTTATCAAGATATTTCATGCAGGCGGACAGACAGCATACAGGTAATAAAAAAAGGCCGGTATATCGCATATTTTATCTTTTAAAATTCCATACGCACTCCAAGCGTGTAGCTCCGCGGCATGGGCAGGGAGCCATAGTTAAAAGCTTCGGGGTCGATGCCGTCGTTATTTTTTCGCCAGAGTATCCCCACCTGGCCCACGTTGAAGTAGAAGGTCATCCGTCTTACGCCGGCTTTACGTGCAGTAGTGTCCCTGATAAGATCATAGGTCAGCTGGATGTCCTGCAGACGGATGTGATCACCACGGGTAACGGTGCTCTCCGAATAGGTATAAAAAGTGCTCCTGTAGGGATCATTGATCGATGGGGGCGAGGGAATGCCGGTCTTTTTCTCATCCCCGGGCGCTTTCCACCGGCGGGCATAATCGCTATGACCTGCCGATGCTCCTGTGATCAAACTATAATAATCGATGGATGGTCTTCTGAAAAAATAAAAGGCCTTTATGATCACCAGCGCGGAAACGCTCCATCTGCCCCGGGAGAAGGTATTGGTCACGCCGCCAAAAAGGGCCGGCTGGCTCCGGCCATTAAAAACGATGCCTGTATCCCCCTTTGCATTTACGATGGCGCCGTACTCCTTGCTGACCTTACTACCCAAATAACCCCGGGGATCACCGTTGGTGGGGTCCAGTCCGGCGCTGCGATAGCTGTACAGGGCGCTGAGCGGTTTGCCTACTACAGGGTTATTGCTGACGACATAGTCTGCTGCGGAGTAAGACGTAAGGGAATATTTCGTCAGCCTGTCCGAAACATAGCTCAACAGGAGATTGGTGGTCCAGCTGAATTTACCGCGTACATTATCTGTGTTCATCACCAGGTCGGCGCCCCATCCTTTCATGGCCGCGGAATTCCCAAAAAAGGATGTCAGCCCGGAGGAGGGTGGCAGCGAGTCGTTACCCAGCAAGCCCACTCCCCGCCGGCTGTAGATATCCAGGCTGCCTTGCAGCCGGCCCTGGGGCGATAGCCTGTCCCTCAACAGCCCCCAATCGATGCCGCCGTTGAGCATATAGGTCCTTTCCCAGCTGAGGTTCGGGTTGGGTGGGTTGGCGATCCCGCTTTGCGGCATCCCATAGTCGTTGCCGGCCAACTGCTGTGTTATGAGATGACCTGTACGATCGCCTACATTACCATTGCAGCCATAACCTGCCCGCACCCGCAACAGGTTGGGTAGGTCCTGACTGCTGACAGGTCTCCTGCCTGCGTCAAAGCCGACACCGGCGGCCCAGAAGGGTGACCATTTCCTGTTGATATTGACCGCGGCGAAGTTGGTACCTTCTTTTCTCAGGGCGGCGTAGAGGGAATACCTGTCCTTCCAGGAAAGATCGATATTGGCAAAAAAGGCAAGGTAGCGGGTGATGAGGTCCTGCAAGCCCTGGTTCATGGGTATCTGCAGGTAATCGCCCGTGATATAAGTAGGATACCCGTTCACCGGATCTACCAGGGCGCTGGTGCCGCGTTCCCTGTCATATCCATACAACCGTTGGGTCTCGTTGTGGGCCGCCTGTTCGCTGCGCTCAGCGCCGACGTTGATGTTATACCGAAGGTGCTTTGCACCGGCATCCGGCATCATAAAACTGAACTGGCCGCGCATGTAGTGGGCAATGGTGGTAGTGTGTGATCTGTCGAGTATATCGCCGGAAGGGATCAGGGAATGGTAGTCCGGTGACTGTGTAAAAAGGTTCGTCAGGTCACGGACATAAAAACCATCCTTATCGTACCGGATGTCGATGTTCTGCCGTCCTTTCATGATGCGATAGCTGCCTTCGGCCCTTAATCCCGGAAGGATGCGCCATCGAAGGGTTACCTGGCCATAATAATCCACGATCCGGGTTCCGTTGTCAGCCAGGTGCAGCTCCTGCAAGGGTCTATAGTTCCAGTCTGACAAATGACCTCCTCCGGCCGTATCGATATAGCCGGAAGCATATTTATAATTCACCGGCAGAGGGTTTCCACCTGCATCGGCCAGTGCGGCGTAGGTATAGTTCACGGGCAGGGCGCCCGTATTATTATTCCGTGCGAGGATGTCCGCATAATGTCCCAGGGCGGATAGCTGCAGCCGGCCGGAAAGCCATGTCTGCTGGATAGAACCTTGAAGGGTGTAACGTTGAAGATCATTTCGCCGCAGGTTGGTGGGATCGCGATCATAGCCGGCGGAGAGATAATACTGCCGCGCCGGATTCCAGCCGGACCATGCAAAATGATATTGCTGTCTGACGGAAGGCTGGTAATACCAGCGGCCAAGATCCTTTAGGAGATCGCCCCGCGCATATCCATTGATGAGCGTGTCGGCCTGGTCCTGTAAGAGGAGGCCTCTTTGCAGCCGGTCGAGGGTTTCCGCTACAGGCGGGACAGCGGGATGGGCCGGGTTGGAAAGGGCTGCATCATAAAAATGCCGGCTAAAGAAAAGTTTTTCCAGGCCGATGTTATCCGACGGAGCTATCAGGTGCAGGTAAGGAACGTCAGGCTTCATCGTCAGGGTAGTGTTTACATTCAATGAGAACCGCGAGCCTTTGAAGGCCCCTGTTTTCGAGGTAAATACAAGCACGCCATTACCCGACCTGGCTCCCCAGAGACTTGCGGATACAGGGTCTTTCAGGACCGTGATGCTCTCGATATCGTTGAGGTTGATGTCGCGCAGGTCGCCGTTGAAGGGAAAATTGTCGATCACTACCAATGGATCTGCACCGGCATATAAAGTACTGACACCCCTGATGGACAGGTGCAACGAATTATTGGCCCCCCCGCCTGTCAGTACGCCGCTGGCCTGTCCATTCAAAGGGGCCAGGGGGTCGATGGATGACTGGCGGTTCAGGGTCGCTTCCTTCACCTGGTACCAGGCGCCCGGTGGAGCGACCTCTCCCCGGACATTGCAATAGCCATCGTGATAGGTGGGCCAGACGATGTAGGGATAGAGGTTGACCGTCTTTTTCACTACCTGGATGTTTATGGCATACCTTCCTTCCGGGCGGATGTACCTCGGCTCGATATTGATACCCGAAATAACCAATATTGCCGTGTCTGAAAGATTGGGCAAGGTAAAATTTCCATTCCTATCCGTCGTCGTACCGATGGAAGTATTCATCACACGTATGGACAATATTCCCAGCTCTTCATTTTCTTTCCAGGAGATCTTGCCTTTTAGCTCAGGGGCAGGATACCGATGAAGAACAAAGTATTTGATACCCGATTCTTCAGTGACGGTATAGGTGAACGGAAGGCCCCGGAGACATTTATCCAGGGCCTCTTCGACAGTGACGTTGACCACCTTGACACTGATGCCGTGAAAGCTTGTGACGTTCAGATTGCGGGTGATGTCACAGCTGCCCAATCCTTCGATAAAGCTCAGGGCGAATTCAAGGGATACGTTTTCCAGGGTAAAGGTGATGCGTTTTTGGGAATAGGCTCGGGTGCTCATCAGGCAGCCCGTTAGAAAAAACAATAGGACACTGCTCCTCATGCAACAGGGGATTTTGGTTGGTTTAGATAGTAATGACAACTGAAAGGATAGCCCGGCCTGCCGGCAGGATGGCATTATCCACCGTACGGGCCGGGCATAAGGTTAATGGCGTATGGTCCTGATCAGCAAAATCAGGTGTCGATGCAGCAGGTCGTATCAAGGAAGGTCCGGGCCGGATCTGTTATATATACAGTATCATTATCCTGTCTCAACGGGATACGATAATGCGATGGTCTTCTATCGTAAAATGTACGCCTCCAAGACCCGCTATTCTTTCCAGCAGGCTGGAGAGGGGGCGTCTCCTCGATCCTTTCGCGGCTATGCGCATGCTGTCAGGGGTTGACTGATACACTACGGTGGCGTCATACCAGCGGGATATCTGGCGCATGACTTCAGGTAGGGATTCGCCTTTAAAGACAAACATGTCGTTCTTCCAGCCAACGGCCTGCAACGTATCTATTTCATTCTGCAGCTGGTTTTTGCCATCCAGGTACTGGAGGTACTGTTGTCCCGCATGCAGGCCTACGGATGCCGTTTGAGCCGGGTCGCTTATCCGGACGTTACCTCGCAGCATAGTCGTCCTTACAAAATCGTCGTCCTTGTAGGCAGTCACGTTAAAGCATGTCCCCGTGGCCGTTATATCTACCAGGTCCCGTGCTTTTTCTATCTCTACTATAAAAGGAGATGGCTTATGGGCAACTTCGAAATAGGCTTCTCCCCTTAACCTGACCTTTCTTTCGTTGCGGCCAAAAGAAGTCTTAAAGCTGAGGCTCGAGGCAGCGTTCAGCCGTACTTTGGTCCCATCCGGCAGTATGACTGTATACCAACCGCCCGGCGGAGTGGTAACTTTGTTATCGGACAATTTGACCCGGGTCATTCCCTTTTGATCATATACAAGGGTCCCCTCGCCCTGGGAGCGAATGCTCATATTATCATAGATGACCATTCCTTTCTCCGGCACGTTGGCGGCATCCAGGGAGTCTCCCCCCGGGAGGGTGATCTTTAATTTATGGCCGGCCGGCGGAAGATCATGTTTGTGTGAAGATGACACTACTGCGGCACCACCATTCCTTGTCACCTGGTCTGATGTTATGACGGAAGGCGCTTTCGAAGAGGAATGGTATGTGTAGTACGCAATGATGCCCGCCACGATCAAAAGAACAGCGGCAAAAGCCCACCAGCGACGGCCGTCTGTGCTCCACCCCCGTTCAAGGTTCACCGGGATAGCGTTTGGTCCGGGCACTGACTGCAGGACTGGTATACGCACAACCAGTTTTTCCCAGGCAGCCGACAGATCGGGCTTCTTAAATGCCAGCAATTGGGTCATCAATGTATCTTTATCCAGCAGTTCGTTCAGCAGGCGACGATTGCTTTCCGAAAGACCCGCCCATTCTTCCAGCTCCATATTTTCCTGAGGGTTTGTCCGGCGGTTGATCTTTTTTACGATCAACATGCTGATACGCCGGCGTTGCATTTCCAACATAGTAATAAGATTAAGGTTATGGCTATACTTATATTACGTTGATGCGTTGTTTTTTTACTAATCGATCGGGCGGTTTTGAGAAATTAATTTTTATACAGCAATGCCATAAAGATCAGGTAACCCAACAGCCTCCTGGCACCGATAGGCGCCTCTTTGTCCAGTTGCCTGAGAGCCAGGTCTTTGTGCCTGTGTACGGTTTGTACACGAAGTCTCATCTCTTTTGCGACCTCCTTTGGTGTCATATGGTCGAGGTACAGCTTTTTTATTACCTGTCTTTGTCTCCTGGGTAATTCTTCAATGAGGGGATGAAAGACCTTATTGACATCATACCGTATCATATTCAGGTCCCCTTCCATTTCCACCTCTTCGTATGGTATATCCTTTGGA
>DASZVM010000990.1:0-3087 GCA_035547295.1 Puia sp.
TCGTCGGAGAGGTAGACGTCGCCGGCGTTATGGGGCCACTGGAAGTGGCAGGATGCAAGAAGCAGGGAAACATAGATCGCTGACAGACGGACAAGAAGAGAGTAGTTCACGATGTGAAAATTTTAACCGGCAGGGTCATCCGGGTAAAATTAGTAAATATTCCTATGCGTAGTTCCGCATCGCGAAAATGCTTTTCCTGATCATGAAAATCAAAATGTTGGGAGATTGCCAATTTTGTGGCCGCAAAGCCAACTATTATGAACTCCATTCGACTGCATGTAAGAAGTTTAATTTTGTTATGTTTTATGCCTGTTTGTCTGCTGGCAGGCGTTTTCAATGATGAAGAAAATCCTGGAAATATAAAAGGTACGCTGACCACCAATGACGGGCAGCCGGCGGCCTATGTCACTGTAATATTGGGGCCCGACGGAAAAAAAGTGATCACGGATGAGACCGGGAAGTTCACTTTACGCAATATCAGACCCGGGAACTATACATTGGAGGTATCGCTGGTAGGACATGAGACGGTGAGACGTGAGGTCCTGGTGGAAAGCGGCAGGACGACGACATTGTCCATCATATTGTCCGTCTCCGGAACGCAGCTGTCAGAAGTAGTGGTCTCCGGCAGCCGCGCTAAATATGCAAACACCGGCAGCGAATATGTGGCAAAGATGCCGTTGAAGAATATGGAGAACCCGCAGGCCTACTCGGTGGTAGGAGCCGAGCTGATCAAAGAGCAGGTGATCACAAGCTATGACGATGCATTGAAGAATGCTCCGGGCATCAGCAAATTATGGTCATCCACGGGCAGGGACGGCGATGGCGCCGGCTATTATTCCCTCAGGGGATTTGCCGTGCAGCCTACGCTGGTGAATGGGCTGGCAGGTCTTACCAATGGAGGGCTGGATGTTGCGAACGTGGAAAGGATCGAGGTCATCAAGGGACCTTCCGGCACTTTGTTTGGTGGGACATTGATCTCTTATGGCGGTCTGATCAACACTGTTACGAAAAAACCTTATGAAGCATTCGGGGGAGAGGTGAGCTATACGGGCGGTAGCTATGGGCTCAACAGGTTCACCCTGGATATCAATACTCCATTGGATAAGGATAAAAAGCTCCTTTTGCGGGTGAATGGCGCCTATCATGACGAGAATAGCTTCCAGGATGCGGGGTTCAGGAAAATACGATTCATTGCGCCGTCGCTGTCTTATAAAGTAACGGACAGGCTCAGCTTTCAGCTGAACGCCGAGTTCATGAGCGCGGAAAGCACCAATCCGACCATGATCTTCTTCGACAGGGGCGCCCCCTTGCTGGCAAAGAACCTCAACCAGCTGGGATATGACTATCATCGCAGCTATACCAGCAATAACCTCAGCATCAGGACACCGACGTCCACGCTGCAAGCGCAGATGATTTACCGCCTGTCGGATCAATGGACTTCTCAGACAGTGCTGTCCAGGAGCACCGCAAAATCCCAGGGGTATTATTCCTATCTCTACGAGGTGTCTCAATATATGCCGGGATATCCCAATATCCCCGGTGTATTTGGCAGGTACATCAGCGACCAGAACGGTACGACGAATACGACGGATATACAGCAGAATCTTATCGGGGATTTCAGCATCGGCGGGTTGCGCAACCGGATCATCGCGGGTCTGGACTATTTTTCCAGGAATTCCATTGGCAATAGTACGGGCTATGCCGCGGATGGCGCCATCACCATGGCAGGGGATGACACAGGTATCCTTACGAAAGAGCATGTCGACTCCACATTGCAGAGCCTGCCGGCAGACAATAGTAATCTGTTGCAGGAAGTATACAGCGCCTATGCATCCGATGTGCTGAACCTTACGCCGCAGCTGTCGGCTATGGCCAGTCTTCGTGTGGACCATTTCAAGAATGGTGGTCTTACTGCCGCGGCAGACAGCAAATATGAACAAACGGCTTTATCGCCCAAGTTTGGCGTCGTATATCAGCCTGTGCTGAACAGGATATCCTTTTTTGCGAATTATATGAATGGCTTTACCAATTCGGCTCCCCGCAGACAGAACGATGGCAGCATGAAAACCCTGAAGCCGGAACAGGCAGATCAATGGGAGGCCGGGATCAAGATCAATACGATAGGCAGTAAGCTGACGGCGACCTTTAGCTATTATGATATCCGGGTTTCCAATATCGTCATGGAGATACCGGGTCAGGTTGGGTTTTATATGCAGGGTGGTAAACAATACAGCCGGGGTATCGAGGCGGACATCAGCGCCAACCCTGTGACGGGTCTCAACCTGACAGCGGGATATAGTTACAACGACAGCAAGGTGACACAGACGGATGCCAAGGATTACCTGGACAGGCGGCCCGAAGGGGCAGGTCCCAAACACCAGGCGAATGTATGGGCCGGCTATAAGATAATGGAGGGTTCCATAAAGGGTTTTGGTATCGGGTTTGGCGGGAACTACGGCGGGGAGAACATGATATTGAACAGGGAAACGACGGGAGTGTTTACGTTGCCTGCCTATACAGTGCTGAACGGCTCCTTGTTCTATCAGTCGGATATGGTGGGTATTTCCCTGAAGCTGGATAATGTGACAAATAAGATATACTATAAGGGCTGGTCGACTATCGAGCCGCAGATGCCCAGGCGGTTTTCAGCAAACCTTACTTTTAAGTTCTAGCATATCGTCGTATTTTTATAAGATGACCGATATTTTTAATGACGGAAGGATGGTGCTGACTGTTGGTGAAGACATCCAAATGGCCCTGCCGTTGCCGGGCAAGCGCCAGACCAGACATTTCATCTTCAGGAAGATGTCCTGGTAAGGGGACTTGTAACACAGCTGACGCAATATTTCCAGGCGCCCGAAGAGAAATCCCGGATCGAGTCATTGTTACCTTTGGAGATACGAGAGCTGCTGACCTTATTGTTGTCTGCTGGTGCCAACAGAGCCTGGAGCAATGGGCTTTTCTTGCGGGTTTGAGCCTTTCATCCTTTAAAAGAAAATTCGAAGCAGCCTTCCGCATGCCGCCAGGGCGGTGGATACAGCAGCGCAGACTGGAAGAAGCTTATCGTTTATTGGGCCACCAGCGTAT
>DASZVM010000991.1:0-3062 GCA_035547295.1 Puia sp.
GCATTCTCCTTTATCTTGTCCAGCACCCGCAGGCTCTGCAGGTACAGCCCCTTGTTATACAGGATACGGGCATGGTCCAGCTGCTCATGCAGCTGAAGATCGATATTCTCCTCATTCCGGATAAGCCGGAGACTGGACAGGATCTCCCGGTAGAGATGCGCCTTGGCGTTGGATAACTGCTGTTTCTTTAAGTTTTTGGTTTTCTTTAACAATTGAGCCTCGTCATACTCCTCCATTTTGTCCAGAGCATCAAATAGTTGTATGATCTGCAGGTCCTCGCTGGCCGAATTACGCTTGATATAGAGCTTAAAATTCCGTTTCTCTGACTTTTCCAGAGATTTTATGAGTTGGAACAGGGTGTCCGAGGATCGGTTGGGCATCGTAATTTAAAACTTTAAAATCCTTTACAGCAGCGGGTTTTGGGCGAAATAGCCCCTATTAAACGGTGTAAAACCATACCAATTATGATTTTAAGGCGAAAATAAAGAAAGCTAATTTCGGATGGAAGGTTATTTTCCGGAACAGGTTCACAAAGATACAGTTGTTCCGAGCCATTTCTTAACCCATTTAAAAAGATCTATGTCCGACAAAAAGATTTTCATTTTTGATACCACCCTCCGCGATGGAGAGCAGGTGCCTGGCTGTAAGCTCAATACCACCGAAAAGGTCGAACTGGCTCAACAGCTGGAAGCCCTGGGTGTGGACATCATCGAGGCAGGCTTTCCCATCTCCAGCCCCGGCGATTTTCACTCCGTAGAAGAGATCTCGAAGATCATAAAGGACGCCACTGTCTGCGGCCTTAGCCGGGCAGTCCGGAAAGACATCGAAGTGGCCGCTGAAGCCCTCCGGCTCGCAAAAAGACCCCGTATCCATACCGGCATCGGAACATCCGATTTCCATATAAAAAGCAAATTCAATTCCACACAGGAAGAGATCCTGGAACGGGCCGTCCAGGCCGTAAAATGGGCCCGCAACCTCGTGGGTGACGTGGAATTCTATGCCGAGGACGCAGGCCGCACCGACAACGAATACCTGGCCCGCGTGGTCGAAGCCGTTATTGCCGCGGGTGCCACGGTGGTCAATATTCCCGATACCACCGGTTATTGCCTCCCTGACCAATACGGAGAAAAGATCGCTTATCTGGTGAACAACGTAAAGAATGCCGATAAAGCCGTCATCTCCTGCCATTGCCATAACGACCTCGGCCTGGCTACCGCCAACTCCATCGCAGGTATCCGCAACGGCGCCCGCCAGATAGAGTGCACCATCAACGGGCTGGGTGAACGCGCCGGCAACACCTCCCTGGAAGAAGTGGTCATGGTGATCAAACAGCATAAACAGCTGGGATTCTATACAGGCATTAAGTCGGAAAAGCTGAACCCCATCAGCCGCCTGGTCTCCGATACCATGCGCATGCCCGTTCAACCCAACAAGGCGATAGTGGGCGCCAACGCCTTCTCCCATTCCTCCGGCATCCACCAGGACGGGTTCCTGAAAGATTCTTCCACCTATGAGATCATCAATCCCGACGAAGTAGGCGCGGACGGCTCCAAGATAGTACTGACAGCCCGCAGCGGCCGCAGCGCCCTGGCCTTCCGCTTCCAGAAGCTGGGCTATTCCTTTACACGCAACGACATCGACGTTCTATACGAAAGGTTCTTAAAAGTGGCCGACACAAAAAAAGAAGTGTTGGAAGCCGACCTGCATGAGCTGGCAAAAGCCTATAACCATGCAACCGTGACAGCTTAACGGATCACAACAGAACAGGACAACACATGGCAAAAACATTATTTGAAAAGATCTGGCACCGGCACGTGGTAAAGACCATCGAAGGAGGACCTTCCGTCCTTTACATCGATAGACATTTTATCCACGAGGTCACCAGCCCCCAGGCATTCAAGGGGCTGGAGAAAAGAGGGCTGGACGTCTTCCGCCCCCGGCAGATAGTGGCCACCGCGGACCATAACGTACCCACCCTCGACCAGCACCTGCCCATCAAGGATGAGCTGTCCAGGATGCAGGTACAACAGCTCATCGCCAACTGCGCCAGACACGGCGTAGAGCTATATGGCCTCGGCCATCCCTACCAGGGCATCGTACATGTCATCGGTCCCGAGCTGGGCATCACCCAGCCCGGCATGACCATCGTGTGCGGTGACAGCCATACCTCCACCCACGGTGCCTTCGGGGCCATCGCCTTTGGCATCGGCACCAGCGAAGTAGAAATGGTAATGGCTACCCAATGCCTGCTCCAAAGCCGGCCAAAGCTGATGCGCATCAACGTGGAAGGTACCCTGGGCAAAGGCGTCGTCTCCAAAGATATCATACTCTATATCATCGCAAAGATCTCCGCCGGCGGAGCCACGGGCTACTTCGTGGAGTTCGCAGGCTCAGCCATCCGCAGCCTGTCCATGGAAGCGCGTATGACCATTTGCAACATGAGCATCGAAATGGGCGCACGCGGAGGCATGATCGCTCCCGACCAGACCACTTTCGACTACCTCAAAGACCGCCGGTTCGCTCCCAAAGGCGCCGAATGGGACAAGCAGGTAGCAAAATGGTCCGCCCTCTACACGGACAAGGACGCCATATTCGATAAAGAGGTCCATATCGATGCAGCCGCCATCGAACCCATGATCACCTACGGCACCAACCCCGGCATGGGCATCAGCGTTAGCGGTCACATCCCCACCGAAGCAGACCCCAAATCACTTGATTACATGGGTCTGCAGGCCGGAAGTGCCATAAAAGGCAAAAAAGTGGATTACGTCTTCATCGGCAGCTGCACCAATTCCCGTATCGAAGACCTCCGTATGGTAGCGGAATTCGTCAAAGGCCGCAGGAGATCGGCAAACATAGAAGCCTGGATCGTACCAGGCTCCAAACAGGTGGAAAAACAGGCCATCGAAGAAGGCCTCGATAAGATCTTTGAAGCAGCAGGCTTCCGCCTGCGTCAGCCCGGCTGCTCCGCCTGTCTGGCCATGAACGAGGATAAGATCCCGGCAGGGAAATATTGTATCTCCACCTCCAACCGCAACTTCGAAGGCAGACAGGGACCCGAC